>NZ_JAUORQ010000029.1:0-4746 GCF_030548085.1 Agarivorans sp. 2_MG-2023 | reverse complement strand
ATGGTGGTCGCTACTGGGCTTGAACCAGTGACCCTCGCCTTGTAAGGGCGATGCTCTCCCAACTGAGCTAAGCGACCGTCTTGTGGGGGCGTATTATAGGGTGGTCTGCGGAGGTGTCAACGCAAATTTAAAGGAAACTGACTGCTTGCGCAAATTCTCGTCAAAATGCCCAAATTGGCAGCTTTGATGAGGCAATTATTAGCAAATAAAGCGTGATATGAGTATAGCTGCTGTCTAGCGAATTTTAGCGGGTGTGGTAAAATCCGCGCCATTCAACTCGGTCAATTTACTTAACTAGAGAATAAACATGACAGTTCGTACTCGCGTAGCACCTTCGCCAACAGGTGACCCACATGTAGGTACCGCCTACATCGCACTATTTAATTACTGTTTCGCTAAGCAACATGGCGGCGAATTTATTCTACGTATTGAAGATACCGACCAAGCGCGCAGCTCGCGTGAATCTGAGCAAGCTATTTACGACAGCCTAAGCTGGTTAGGGCTAAGCTGGGATGAAGGTCCAGACTGCGGCGGCAATGCGGGCCCTTACCGTCAAAGCGAGCGTAGCGATATTTATAAAAAATATGCTCAGCAGCTGATTGATGAAGGTAAGGCATTTTATTGCTTTGCCACCTCTGAAGAATTAGACGAAATGCGCAAGCAGCAAATGGCCGAAGGTTTACAGCCTAAATACGATGGCCGTGGTTTAACGCTAAGCGCCGAAGAGATTGCTGCGAACCTGGCAGAAGGTAAGCCTTATGTAGTTCGCATGAAAATCCCAGAATCGGGCAGCTTTAGCTTTAACGATTACCTGCGTGGCAACGTAGAGATCCCATGGGAACAAGTAGATATGCAAGTGCTACTTAAAGCCGATGGTTTGCCAACCTACTTTTTAGCTAACGTGGTAGATGATCATTTAATGGGCATTACTCACGTGTTCCGTGGTGAAGAATGGCTAAACTCGGCGCCAAAACTGCTTAAATTATACTTAGATTTAGGTTGGGAAGCGCCAGTATTGGGCCACATGCCATTGTTACGTAACCCTGATAAGAGCAAGTTAAGTAAGCGTAAAAACCCAACTAGCGTGAACTACTACCGCAAAATGGGCTTTTTACCAGAAGCAATGCTTAACTATTTAGGCCGCATGGGCTGGTCTATGCCAGACGAGCGTGAAAAATTCACCTTGGCAGAAATGATTGAGCACTTCGACATGAAGCGTGTGTCATTAGGTGGCCCCGTATTTGATGTTGAAAAACTTAAATGGTTAAACGGTTTGTGGATCCGCGAAGAACTAAGTGATGAGCAACTAGCCCAACGCTTAGTTGAGTGGGCTTACAATCAAGAAACCTTGATGAACATTATTCCTCAAGCTAAAGCACGTTTAGATGTGTTTAGTGATTTAGCGCCATTAGCTGGGCATTTTATCTCAGGCATGCCTGAATATGCACCAGAGCTACTTACTGGCGGTAAACTAGAAGAAGAGCAAGTTCGTAGCTTGTTACAAATGTTTATTTGGCAGCTAGAAGAGCAGCGCCAGTGGGACAAAGACACGGTGTTTGCTGTTGCTAAGCAATTGTCTACTCACTTAGATGTGAAAATCCGTGACTTCCTAGAGCCTATTTTTGTAGCGATTACCGGCAAAACTAGCTCTACATCAGTGGTAGATGCAATGGCGATTCTAGGATCAGATATGAGTCGAGCGCGATTACGTTTTGCGCTAAGCCATATTGGTGTGAGTAAGAAACAAGCTAAATCATTAGATAAAGCTTACCGAGCCTATAAAGCTAGCTGGTAAACCTTTTTGTTTAATGTAAAAAGCCAACTCTTAGAGTTGGCTTTTTTTGTATTTTCTAAAGTGAATTGTTATACCAATAACATGCTGCCACAGGCTGCAACCAGTAAACCTAGCGCCAGCAAGAACTGCAATTGAAGTTTAATACTCATCGGGTTCCTTAAATATGCATCAGTAGTAGCGTCATCATGCTACAAGCTTCCACCTCAAAACCATGAAACGCTTCACAGTTTGTTTTTTGAACAAACAGTTAAGTGTGAAAACCCTCGGTAGATCCCATTTATTTTGTGATTTTTTATTAGTTTGTTAACTAAATTGACACAATCGTTCAACATGTTGTTTTCTGCTGATATTTCGTTGGCTATTATGGCTTAACGTAAATCAACTTTTTAAGTGACTTTTATGTAAATAGGAGTATGTGTTAATCACATCAACTGCTATTGTTGCTAGGGTGATTGTCACTAATGGAGTGTTGTTTTTATTGATTAATTGGAAACAATAAACCCATTCAAAAATCACCAGTGTTGCAAGCAAGGAATGCTTGTATAGGGCTTGAACGCAGTGCTAAATATGAGGCATGTAAGGGTAATTCCTTGCTGCTCATTATTCGCTATAAGGAGATCTGATGTCTATCAGTAGTCAATTAAATCAAGATTTGGGTCAGTTAATTATTTGTATCACTGGGCGCTTTGATTATTCACTGCACCGAGATTTTCGCGCTTGTTATGAAAATATATCAGTTGAAGGAGTGCAACTTATCCTTGATTTAAGTGCCGCTGATTATATGGATAGCTCAGCGCTTGGCATGATGTTGTTACTAAAAGAGCATGCTGAAAAGAGTCAAGCCTTGGCCTTAACCATACGTAAGCCATCGCCCGCTATTCTAAAAATATTAGAAATAGCCAACTTCGACAAATTACTCAAAATAGAAAACTAGTGCACGAAGATCTTACGTTTAGTTTTCTAAATAAAGCCGTTAAAGGCACCGCCTTAGTGGTGGACGATACACGTATTAATCGCCTGCTGTTAGGCAAAATATTGGGCGACATAGGCTACCAAGTAGTACATGCTGAAAACGGTGAAGAAGCGGTTGAGGTTTTTAAGCAGCAGCCAGTCGATATTGTTTTTATGGATATATTGATGCCGGTGATGGACGGTTATCAAGCCACTACCGAAATCAAAAAGCTTTGTGGCAGTAAGTTTGTCCCGGTATTATTTGTTACCGCCCAGAATGAAGTGGACGCATTGGTTAAGTGCATAGCCAGCGGCGGGGATGACATTTTATTTAAGCCTGTCCACCAAGCAGTGCTAAAAGCCAAAGCCCTGGGTTTTGAGCGCACCAAAGCTATCTACAACGAAATAAGCCGATTACATAATCAACTGCAAGAAGAAGAAGAGCTGGCCGAGCGAGTATTTAGTAGCGCAGTGGCTAATTCTTACTGCGCAGATCGCGAGTTACTGGTGTCTTTAAATAGCGCATCTACTTTTTCGGGGGATGTTGTGCTGGCCGAATATCGACCGAACGGCGATATTCACTTGTTGTTAGGCGACTTTACCGGCCATGGTTTGCGTGCGGCTATTGGTGCCATGCCAGTGGCGGATATCTTCAGGGGTATGACGCGAAAGGGATACACTGCAGACGCTATTTTGCGGCAAATAAACAAACGGCTGCATCGCTTGTTACCTACCGGAATGTTTATGGCGGGTACATTTGTTGAGGCATCGTTACAACAAAAGTCGCTTACCGTTTGGAATGGCGGCATGCCAGAACTACTTATCTACAATACTCAGCAGCAAGCAATGCGTGAACGTTTGATCTCTGAGTCACTGCCTCTTGGCATTCAAACTACGGTAGAGCTCAATCTAAAAACCATCCCATGGTTGCCTAACGACCACATCGTATTGCTTAGCGATGGCGTAACAGAAGCGGTGAACATAGAGGGAGAAATGTTTGGCGAGCAGCGCTTAGAAGCCGCCTTTAATAGCCGTAGCGGGCAACCTTCTTTTATCGCTTGTATTCAACAGCAATTGGAACGTTTTTGTAATGGGGCAGAGCAGTTAGACGACATCAGTATGGTGGAAATCCCTGATTTGCTTAATCGGCCTAATGCCGAAGCCGCCAGTACTTTTGCTGGTTCAAATCAGCCTAGAGGGAAGTGGCGCTGGCAACTTTGTTTAGACGTAAACAGCTTGCAACAGTTTACGCCAATCCCCTTGTTAATGACCACGCTGCAAGAACTTTCGGTTCATCAAACCGACCGAAATATATTATTCACCATTGTGAGTGAGTTATTTAATAATGCTTTTGAACACGGCGTTCTTGGGCTTGAGTCTTCGATTAAAACCTCGGCTGAAGGTTTTGAAGAGTATTACCGCCAGCGTAAGCGCAGAGCTAAACAGTTAAGTGAAGGCTGGGTTAACATTACAATTGATTTTGATGGCCAAGCTAGTCGCCAATTTACCATTGAAGTCAGCGACAGTGGCAAAGGCTTCGATTTAAGCAAAACCGCCACAAACGATCCTGCACAGCAATATTCTGGGCGAGGGCTAAAATTGGTGGAGTCCCTTTGCGAAAGCTTAGATGTTTTGGATAAAGGGACAAAGGTGAGCGTTATTTATCGCTGCCAACATTAAACCAAATTTGAGTAATCCTCCGCTAATTGTTGGCTAATTGAGCAAGTGGCGCGTTTCTTAGGAAAAACGGTTGACACTATTCCGCTGGCTGCTTAGAATTCTGCTCGCTTTCAAGGCTTATTGTGTTGAAAGCAGTGTGATTTTGGGGCTATAGCTCAGCTGGGAGAGCGCTTGCATGGCATGCAAGAGGTCCGCGGTTCGATCCCGCGTAGCTCCACCAATTCACATCCCATACCGTATATCGGGGCTATAGCTCAGCTGGGAGAGCGCTTGCATGGCATGCAAGAGGTCCGCGGTTCGATCCCGCGTAGCTCCACCAA
>NZ_JAUORQ010000028.1:0-5797 GCF_030548085.1 Agarivorans sp. 2_MG-2023 | reverse complement strand
TTTCTAGGGCTTAGGTAATTTCTTTACCTAAGAGTCGGGAGTTCCCTTTTAACCTTGGCTCATCACCGACCACATTCTAGGCCTCGTTAGAAATGACGAGGCTTTTTTGTATCTCAATTGTGCCTATGTTTTGAGGTAAGCAAGCAGGGAGTTCTCTCTTAACCTTGGCTCATCACCGACCACATTCAAAACCTTGTTAGAAATGACGAGGCTTTTTGTATCTGCAATGTGACCGTATTCTGAGGTCAGTAAGTCTGGATTTGGTTTCTTAACCTTTGTTATATCGTTGGTTAAACGATGTGCTCAATTACCGCGATATTTATCCATAGTAACAATGTGTGAATTATTTACAGGCTGATCAATTTATTGTGAGAACTTTAGCGTTGAGCGCTATTGAAGGGCGTAGATATTTTGTACACTTAAAGTCTGATGACTAAGTAATTTATTTAATATGAAGCACTTATTAGCCACCTCTTTACTATTTATTGCCTTTTGCTCAGCGTCTACTGCTGCTGAGCTAAATACGCTGGTGGTTCAGCATGTTGCCCCGCAAAGTGACAAAGATACCCGCAACGCTTATTTCATTGATCTACTCTCATTAAGCTTAAGTAAAACGAAAACAGATCTAGGCCCATTTCGCTTAGAGAGTAGCAATGTAAAAATGAGCCAAAACCGCGCTTTACAGCAATTATCTAAAAGCCAAGATATAGACGTGGTGTGGACCATGAGCTCTAGGGAGCGCGAAGCCAACTATTTACCGATACGTATTCCTTTGTTAAAAGGTTTATTAGGACAGCGCTTGTTAATGATAAGGCGAGAAGATCTTGGTCGTTTTGCTCATATCAATACTCTGCAAGATTTACAGGCTTTTACTGCGGGGCAGGGTAAAGGCTGGCCTGACAATAAGATACTCGAAGCCAACCAAATTTCGGTGGTAGAGGGCATGAGTTACGAGGGCTTATTTGGCATGTTACAGCGCCAGCGCTTTGATTATTTCCCCCGTGGCATTAATGAAATCTTTGCCGAATTAAAGCAGCACCCGAAAGAAGATTTTGTTGCCGAGCCTCATTTGGCTATTAGCTACCGCGCCCCGATCTATTTTTTTGTTAATAGCAATAATCTCGACTTAGCCGCCCGAATTGAGCAAGGATTGTGGATTGCCATTAGTGATGGCAGCTTTGACGAGTTGTTTGCGCGCTATCATTATGATGACTTAGCCAAGCAGCTACTTACACGAACAGTGATAAAGCTCGACAACCCTTATCTGCACCCAGACACTCCAAGCGAGCACAGCCCTTTGTGGCTAAAACTGCACTAATCATCGGTAAATGTAAGCCTATTTACCGTAAGCATCGGCCTCAACAGTAATGCACTGTATCGCATAACCTACTCGCCATTTAGTGGTATCACTAATGCTTACATCGCTTAGCATTACAGTGGCCGCTTGTGACTGTTTAGCTTGCTGCAGTGCCAGCTGAGTAGAAGGGCTTTGTTTTAATGGGAGAAGGTATAAGGCATGAGTTTGGCAGTGTTCGCCACTTGCGGGCCCAATATAGTTAAGGCTACTGGCATCCCCTTGATAAAAACTGCGTTCGGCGTAAGAGCCATGATACCCAGTAGAGCATGCAGTGAGCAGCAATGTGGTTATTCCAATAACACCTGTGTGAAGCAACGAGTATGACAAAGCTAATCCTTATGGTTTGCGCCAAACACAGTATAACGCTGGCGTGTAAGTGATGAAACACCGCTTGCTTAAGGCTAGGATAAGGCGATAAGCCTCACAAATTTCTTGTTAAGCGCATTATGTTTTTTATGCTTAGGTAGATTTGTTTGGTAAATATATTATCGTGTAATCATCTAGGTTAAGTACTCTGTAAGCCCCGCTGGCCTTGGCTTTAGTTTATGCCAAGCGTAAAGACTTAACCTACCCCCTATTATTATTTATCTAGGAGCTGTAAATGTCGTTCGCTAAATCCAACCCCGAAGTGCAAACGTTTACCTTAAAAAATAAACAAGGCAGTGAAGCAACGCTACTGGCTTGGGGGGCAACCTTGGCCAGCTTAAAGATTAAAATGAGCAGCGGCGAGTTACGAGAAGTAGTTCTAGGTTGCGACAGCTTTGACGATTACCTAAAACAAAATGCATTTTTGGGCGCTACCGTTGGCCGTTATGCTAACCGTATTAAACAAGCGCATATCGAGTATCAAGGCAAGGGCATTGCTTTAAAGGCTAACCAAGGTGAACACCAACTGCATGGCGCCAGTGATTTTAGTCACCGCGACTGGCAGGGCGAACAACTGGCCGACAACAAAGTACGCTTTACCATTACCTCGCCAGACGGCGAATGTGGTTTTCCGGGCAACATGCAAGCGCAGCTAGATTACACCCTAGATGAAGATAATCAATTAGTGTTGGACTACTCGGCAACAGTAGATAAAGCCTGCCCAGTGAACCTAACTGACCACAGTTACTTTAACTTGAATGCCGCAAGTTCTGCTATTTTGCAGCATCAACTATACATTGCCGCCGACCAATACTTGCCTGTAGCAGAAGATGGTATTCCGGTAGACGGTTTAAAAGAGGTCAGTGATACAGGCTTTGATTTTAGGCAGGCTAAAGCCATTGCCGATGATTTGAAAAAAGACGCCGACCAACAACTAGTTGGCGGGTATGACCACAGCTATTTACTACAAAAATCGGTAATAGAGAGTGGAGAGGCTGTGGCGCGAATCGTGGCCGACGATGCCTCATTAGCCATGGAAGTGTATACCAACAAACCGGCTATTCAGCTTTACACCGGCAACTTCTTAACCGGTAATCCAGGGTTTAACGGAGAAACCTATCAAGCGCATAGCGGCGTAGCATTAGAAACTCAGTTCTTACCTGATTCACCTAATCGCCCAGATTGGCCGCACCAAAGTTGCTGGCTAGAACCTGGCGAAACCTACAGTTATCAAACGCGTTATCACGTATATCAACCAAAGGCCTAAGTTTACAGTCCCTTAGAAGTATTTTTGCGCAGCATACCGATTTTTATATACATCGTGTATGCTGCTTGCACCTTACTCTACATCTAGGGACGTTTATTTATGAAGAAATGGTTGGCACTGTGTATTGGTGTATTAGCGTTAAGCTTTCAAGCGGTGGCTGATGATTATCAGACAACAATACAACAGTTTAAAAAATCTGATAGAACCACCCCCTTTTTTAACAATGCCTATGGTTATGCGGTGTTTCCTACCATTGGTAAAGGTGGAATTGGTATTGGCGGCGCATACGGAGAGGGGAATGTTTACCTCGGTGGCATGCCAACGGGTAGTGTGAATATGGGGCAAGTCACCTTAGGTTTCCAGCTCGGTGGCCAAGCATTTAGCCAAATCATCTTCCTTCAAGACAAACGTGCTTACGACGAATTTACCAGTGGCAGCTTTGAATTTGGCGCGCAAGCCAGTGCGGTGGCTTTAACGGTTGGTGCGTCTGCTCAAGCGGGTACATCTGGCACTGGTGCAGCAGCAGGCACTACTCAATCTAAAGCCCACTACGTGAGTGGCTACGCAGTATTTACCTTAGCTAAAGGCGGCTTAATGTACGAAGCCAGTATTGGCGGGCAGAAGTTTAACTTTACTCCCAATTAACCTTCACGACAGTGAACTAAGCGGACTTTTAAGTCCGCTTTTTTGTGCCTAAATGGCGTCTAAAGGACTTGTTACTCCATCGGCTCCCATATTAAGTACATGAGTATAAATTTGTGTAGTACGAATATCGCTGTGGCCTAGTTGAGCTTGAATCGTTCGAATGTCTGTTCCGCGCTGCAGTAAATGAGTCGCAAAAGAGTGGCGTAAAGTATGGCAACTTATGGGTTTTAGGAGTTGAGCTTTGGTTCTAGCTGCTTTTAGTGCTTTTTGGATACCAGTTGGATCAAGATGATGGCGGCGTATACACCCATCATTAGGATCTTTGCTTAAAGAATGAGAAGGGAATAGATAATGCCAAGCAAAATCATAAGGAGCAGAAGGGTACTTCTTCGCTAAGGCGTGTGGTAAATACACTCCGGAATATTCTTTTTTCAACTTGTCGCTTTGGTAATATTGTTGTGCGGTTGAAATTTGCTTTTGAATAAAAGTAACCAGTGATTTAGCCAGAGTCACTCGGCGGTGTTTACCGCCTTTAGCATCCCATACCTCAATACCAAAAAAGTCGAAATCAATATCTTTTATACGTAAACGAAGCATTTCAGATTTTCGTAAACCGCTGCCGTACATTAATTGAGCCATTAATAGATGAGGAGGGGATAGCGCGTTAAGTAGCGAGGTGACTTCAGCGTTTGTAAGCACAACAGGAAGTTTTGCATGACGCTTGCTTTGACGAAAATCCATTGTTAAAGATAAGGGATTATTTACCACCTCGTTATACAAAAAGACCAATGCATTTAAGGCTACAGCTTGGCTTTGCGGTGCCAAATTTCGTTCGTTAGCTAAATGCGTTAAAAAGGCTTCCACCTGATGATTATGCATGTCGCTGGGGTGACGTTTTTGATTGAATAATATAAAACGTTTTATCCATAAGCTGTAGCTACGAATAGTCGATTCTCTAAAGCGCCTAGTTCGCATTTTTTCTTCAACAAAACATAGATACGGAGAGCTCATAACTGCACATCTTAACTGTGTTTATATACAGTATTGCTGCAATTCCTCTTTTCCACAAGTGCTTGCATCCTTTCGTGCTGACTTTTTTGTTAGTTCATGTCTTAGGTCGCTGATGATATGAGGAAAAAGTGATAATCTAATCTCTAATTAATGTGTGATAAGAGGAAAAATTCCTTGTTTAAACAAGGAATTTTTCCTCTTAATAAGCTGTTATACGTATTTCAAATTCAGAGTATTAATCACTTTATGAGTAAATTACCTAGCCTAGAAAAATCCCTTAAAGAATATGGCTTATCGGAAGTTTTAGGAAGCCCCTTTGATAATGCATTTGAGGTGTTTAATCACAAAAAAGATGACATTAACCTAATTTTGTTAGGTACAAACGGCAACATGACTGATGCAATTAAAAATAATAGTGAGTGGGTAAGAGAAAGAGCTAGAACACCTAAATATAGCCATTTAATGTCAGGTGACTGGGGGAAGTCGCCGTTAAGAAAAGAATTAATAAAAGTACCAAGTGTATTAAATGATTGTTTTGATACAGATATTTTTTCATCTTCAAAAATGATATTAACAAATGGACTTTTGTTAGCTTCTAATGGCGTTAGTGATATACAAAATCAATTCAATATCCTAAGCGAAAACTCGTCAAAATTTAATAAGCTAAAAGACTTACTTCATTCTTCGATGGGCTTCTTTAATGATTTTGTAATCAATAATTCAAATCCTAAAATAATATTCGCTTATGGAAATTCTGATCAAGGTCACTCCGCTTGGAAATATTTAAGGGGTTATTACCCTGAAATAAAGAAAAAAATAGTTGTTCCCATTAAGTCAACAAGCTATAAATTTTGTTCATTAGATATTAACGGTAAAGAAGTATTTATAATTGGTTCACCACACCCGTGCTTTCACTATAACAAGCTAAATAAAAGCTTAATTCAACAAGGTTTAAATGAAATAGGTGCACTGTAATATACGTATAACAAGTCGTTAAAGCAGGACAAATAACAGTTGGCTTTTGCTCCTGCGTCGCTTATTTTAGCCAACATATTATTTGCCTCTTAACGAGGCGTTATAAGCCAGTCTAATTTACGCTGAGATATTTATGAAATCATTACTTGAACACCGTAAAAATTTAAAAAATAACG
>NZ_JAUORQ010000027.1:0-14598 GCF_030548085.1 Agarivorans sp. 2_MG-2023 | reverse complement strand
CCTCAATGCCCGCCAAGCTTTGCAGTGGGTTACCAGAGCAACGCAGCTCAGTTAAATACTCCAGCCCCTCGATGCCCACCAAGCTTTTCAGTGGACTATGAGAGCAATCTAGTTTAGTTAATTGCTCCAGCCCCTCAATGCCCGCCAAGCTTTGCAGTGGGTTACCAGAGCAACGCAGCTCAGTTAAATACTCCAGCCCCTCGATGCCCGCCAAGCTTTGCAGTTCGTTGCCATAGCAACGCAACTCAGTTAACTGCTCCAGCCCCTCAATACTCGCCAAGCTTTGCAGTTGATTGCCATAGCAACGCAGCTTAGTTAACTGCTCCAGCCCCTCAATACCCGCCAAGCTTTGCAGTGGGTTGTCAGAGCAATCCAGCATAGTTAATAGCGCCAGCCCCTCAATACCCGCCAAGCTTTGCAGTTGGTTGCCATAGCAACGCAGCTCAGTTAAATGCTCCAGCCCCTCAATGCCCGCCAAGCTTTGCAGTTGGTTGCCATAGCAACGCAGCTCAGTTAAATGCTTCAGCTCCCCAATGCCCACCAAGCTTTGCAGTTGGTTGTAAGAGCAACGCAGCTCAGTTAATTGCTTTAGCTGGCATATCTCTGGTGGTAATAAGGTTAAAAAAAGGCCATCTAAATCTAGCGAAGTGGAGTTGTCTAATCTGCACTTTTCTATGCGCTTTTTTGCAGTCTCCATAAACACTATACCGCTCCTTCTTAACAGTCCGGCTCACTAAAACATACTGGTATAACGAGGCTATTCAAAGCGCAAAACAACCTTTTAGTACTATTTAAGTCAATTAACTTATTTTCTTGTGACTTTGGTTGTGATTCTTTTCGACAGAAAAAGTTAACAACCGCCCAATAGAGGAGCGCTAACGAGCTATTTCTAACTTTTTCTGTCCATGCGACCGGAGGCAGTATGAAGCGCTGCTCACCTAGTAAGATTGAACCATTTTTATCACCAGTTAACCTTAGCTTTCTATGCAAAGCAGCGATAGTTAGGTTTGGGAGCAACGGCCAGCGACATAGCGGCCAAGCTAAGTGGTAAGGCCTGAGAATCCTAGACACCTTCTAGGTTCTCAACATATTGCAGCTCAACATCAGCGGGAGACTGCGATTGTTTGCATTTTATCTTAAAGTGCTTGTTTTAATCATATCCAAAATCTACCCGCTAAATCTTTCTAAACGCTTTGACAAAGTTACTGGGGTGTTGATGAATTCGAATATGATCTGGTGAGCTTAGTCTTTTCTTTCTTTGGTTAAAAGGTGGCGTTATGTACCCCCAGCTGCCGGAGCGAGAGAAGTAAATTACATAGTCGATATGTGTATCGCCCCATTTGTTTTCAACGTTTATATTCTCGTCATGGGTTTCGAGGGTTTTTATTTGTATACGATAAAATTCATGCCCATCAGAAATGACAAAATCTGTTTTTTGACCGTGATCTATCATGGGCATAAAAACATCCCATCCGTCATTTAGTAACCAGCTAGCAGCTAAGGTTTCATAAGAAAGGCTTTTGTAATGTTTTAGAGAGGTTTGGTTTGGTGAAGTGTGTCTAATAGGCATCATTAGCGTCCGATTTAAATTGATGCCGCACGTCAACTAGGGCTTTTTGAGTGCGAACCGGGCTGCTGTTTAGCCTACCCCCAATTTAATATCACTATACCGCTTAGCGAGTATCGAGTAGTAAAGGTTGCCTACCTAAGCATTCCCTATTTTTGGGGCTATGCCATTAATACTACTATCAGACAGTTTTGCCGTGAATCGATTAAATTATAAGTTACAATGGATTTAGTTGAAGCGCAAGGTGATGTGTGGGAAGTTTTTGCATAAGTTTCCCTCCTGACGGTCGCGATCATATCCCTTATAATTTAGGTGGTCAGATTTATTGTGTCACTACATTTCGTGTATCAAGGAGGAAGCATGAAAAACGTCCTGTTAGCTATCTTGTTAGGTGTCGTATCCACAGTGGCGTCTGCTGTAGGCTGTGAGAAACCAATCAAACTGACATCTTGGAACATTCGAGATTTAGGTCAGTCTAAGAACGACGCAGAAATTGCAGTGATTGCGAAGATTTTAGCAAATAGTGACATAGTCGCAGTCCAAGAAGTTGTGGCGGGGAGCGGTGGTCCAGATGCTGTCGATAAGCTCTTAGTTGCACTCCAGAAAGAAAATAAGGATTGGATGGCTGTGACCAGCGATAAGACCACCGGAGTAGGGACGGAGCGATACACTTACTTCTGGAGATACTCGAAGGTAGACCGCGTAGATACTCCAGAGAATGGTCTCAGTGCTGTGCTTAGTGACAACGTAGACAGAGAACCTTATCTTCAGACCTTCTATATCGGCGGTGAACGAATAGCTATAGCTAGCTTTCACGCAGTACCTAAAAATAAAGGCCCCGAGAAAGAAATTGTACAATTGCCTACTCTATTCCCTTTAGTAAAGGATGCCCGAGCAATAGTACTGGGTGATTTCAACTTAGGTTTTGACCATGAGGCGTTCGATACTCTGCGGAGTATTGGAATGAAGAGTCATATTCGAGGCAAGACTTCATTGAAGATGAAGCGCAAGGACGGTGAACACCTTAATCACCCTTATGACAATGTATTTACAGAGCATGTTGAAGTGTGTGATGCGGGCATTATTGATTTCACGTCAAGTTATGAAACGCTGAAAGATGCAAGATACATTTCAGATCACCTACCTGTATGGATTCATCTCGGGGGATAGCTATTACTACAATAAGTTTGCTAAGCATTCATTTTACGCAGCAAGGGCCCTGGAGACCTTGATATTGAAATTAGGCAAAATAAGGCGTTTACCAAACAATATGACGGCACGGTTAAGTGGAGTTGGTGAAGCGCACTAGATTGATTAATTCCGCTATACAAGCTTTACATTGCTAGACTAATACTTATCTATTTGAAATGGTGAGAAATTTGAAAATTGGGACGTGGTTTGTAAGTAAGTGGAAAGCAATCAAGGTGTTGTTTAATATTGAAAACCTGATTCGCGCAGTTAACATATTAAGTGTTTTGTTTTTTACTGTGTATTTGTACTCAATGTTTATATTGCCATTCTGGGACGGAAATTGGAGTTGGCGATATGTTCAAAAGGTTTGGTACTCTTGGCAAGCCCTTAACGTAGGAATGCTAGCTTTTGGCTCTAGTATTATTGCTTTTAACATCTCTCGTTATCATGTAGCTAAACAGCAAGAGCGGGAATTCATTGCTTCAAAGGCATTTTTGCCACAAGCGCTTAGTGATTTGTGTGAGTATTTGGTGAGTTGTGCACCCATTCTTACAGAGGCTTATCGAGCCTCGAAAGATAGAAAGGCTAAAAAAAAGTCTTTGATTGAAAAAGTACCATCTAATTCAGAGTTGTATATCCCTGTTTTCAAGGAATGCATAAAATTTTCGCCCCCAAATGTGGCAGATTATTTGGCCAAAATATTGATGTTATTACAAATCCATGATGCTCGAACAAAAGCTCTATCTAGTGAAGGCCCTAGTAATCTTGGTTATCAGAAATCTTGCTTATACTCACTAGCTGAACTCAAGGTACGTGTTAACTCGTTATTTGATTTTGCTAGAGGGGAGGAGAGCTTTATACCAAGTAGTTTTACTTCCGTAGAGTTTTCCTCCGCTTTTAAAGAGCTTGGTTTGAGCGATGAAAACCTAAAGGACTTGATTGAATATGCCAAAAGGAAACATGGCTCTTAACTGCAACCATTAGTTTGTTATGAGTCCTTAAACCTTACAGGTGAGACACCTACTTTAATGTTTATAATCTAAGGTTGTGCGGTTAGTGAGTATTACGATTACCTTGGGTGCTTTTCCTTGAGAATAGCCTTTACTTTTTCAACATCGTTAGGGGCAAAGTCTACAATTTCAGAACTCGATACACATTGTACGCAAGCTAAACATAGTGATATCTCGTTTGCTTCACCCTCATGACGGTTCTTGTAGTAAATACCCTTTACTGTGGGTAGTAGTACTTGAGAAATCCTCTCGAACAATGCCGGTCTCATTGATTTGTCAGAAGCTTCGCTAATTGAAATATTCTTCGCTAAACCAGCGAATGTAACACTTCGTTCATCAGCAAAGTGTTTGGATAATGCTAATGCCAAATTTCTTGGGCGAGGACTTGTCCAGTCAGGTATTTCGATAGTTGCTTCATCGGGAAGGCGGATAGAGACTTTGTAAAGTGTAGGAGTTCCAACCTCATTAAAATGAACTCTCCTAAATGCCGCCTCAGTGGCAGCGAACTTACTCCCGAAGTGTGAGAATGGATAGAACATATCAATATTGGCATTCATCGAACCATGGTACATCTTTAGTTCCATGCTAAGCTTATCTCCTTAATCTAAGAAATTCTAACACCAAGCAAAAGAGCGAGCTTTAACTCGTAAACTTTGTGCTTTTTATTACGTATTTTACAGCTCCAAATCAGACAGCTGATTATACTTATCTAATGCACTTATCACATCAAAAATCTCAGCCATTGGTAATCCCCTTTAGCATCGTGCCCTAGCTTGATACGACATCAAGTAGATTTTTTTAGCAACCTACTCATTTGTCTGAACGGTAATTCAATCAGGTGAAGTGCGTACACCAATTAGCTGGCTTAAACTCACTACACTACCGAGCTTTTTATGCAGCCACTATCTCGCATCGCTTACTGAGCGAAAGGTTGTGGAGTTTACAAACAAGCCCGCTAAATCAATGAGTTTCTCGAACTTGTCATTTTCAGCTAAGCAATCAGCTGGCGCTGCTTCTAAGTCTTCATTGTAAGTCGTGAACCAGTGGTATGTCGCGCTGTCGGATACATGCCCAAAATACTTAACCAAGGTGGGGATGGAGGCGTGAATACCTTGTTCTTGAGTAAACTGGAAAGCTGGTATTCTTAACTGCGAATCAAATTTGAATACAAATAGCTTCTCGTCAGCAGTCAGTTTGCTAATGACACTTAGAGCATCCTCTTTAACGATTCCTCTATCCAATAACTGTAATGCCTCATCGACCGTTGCGAGAGGATATTTCGTTTCATTGCGCTCCATTTTCGAGAGTACAGGAGCGGCTAACTTTGAGCTTTTATTCATAATGATACCGATTAGCTTGTACACTTTGATTATAGTTACGAACGATATAGCTATACAGCGTTAACCAAAGACCAAATATGGCTAAATTTTAAAGGTAACCAGCCAAAATTTCCAAATTTAGTTGACAAAGACCTAAAAGCATTCAAAAGTGGTTGTAACTAAAGAAAAACCACAAAAAAAGCCATATATAGACTATGAATGAGCGACCTAAACTAGCCAATACTTATCTTAAAGTGGAGAAACTTTCTCTTGAACTTAAAGAGCTTGTGGATGAAATAGCCAGTCGGCAAAAACAACCGGACGATTTACTATTACTCGAACGGGCAAATTTGACTGAGCTTTTTGTAGAGCAGCGTAAGTCAGAAAAAGTGACGGTTGCCGAACTCGAAATGCAAACCGGTATTCCTGCATCTACGCTAAGGCGTGTACTGCGTGAGCCTGATAAAGCGACATTACAAAATGTGCTTACTATTGCACGAGAGCTAGGGGTCAATATATGGATAGAAAAGTAAAGGTCTATATGTATGGGGGACTGGCTGGGGTCCTCACTGAGTCAGATGAAGGCTTTACCTTTGAATATGTTGAGCATTATCAAGGTCAAGCCGTATCGTTTAGCCTCCCTGTAAGAAAGAAGCGCTTCAGCAGTCCAACACTGTTTCCCTATTTTAAGGGACTGGCTCCAGAAGGTTGGTTGCTTGAGCAGTACTCAAAACTACAACATATCGACGAACGAGATCAATTAGGAATGTTGATTGCTAACGGTAAAGACCTCATTGGTGCAGTCACCTTAGAGAGAGCTGTTAAGTGATTCATCTTTGTTTTTGAAAAACGGATGGGTGAATCGTAAGTAGCCATGCTCACCCAAACAACTGCACTATTTGCTCTTTAAAACCGCCAAGTAACGTTAGGTTGTAGTTGTTTTCTTCTTCCATGCCTCTTGGTTTAGTAACTGGTTTTCTCACTTTTGATTGGTCTAGCTCTAGGCTTTCGGTACCAACAGATTCGTTGTTGAGAGGGTTTTCTATTTGATGCTTTTTAGTTGGGAGGGAAACATCAATCGTTTCAGTATTCTGCTGTTCAAATACCACAGTGGTTTCTGGTAAATCTAGGTCAATACGTTGTGCAAAGTCACTTAGGCTTGGCTCTGCAAGGGTAAATAACCATGCTGCTTGGTTTGGTGAACCATCAACACGCAATATTCGGCCAAGAACTTGCCGGTAGTGCATTTCTGTTTTTATACGGCTGAGGTGGCAACATACTTGTAGCCTAGGAATATCAGTGCCTTCAGCAATCATCCCTACACTGACAATCCATTGCGTGTTGTTATGCCTGAATTGCTCGATTGTTTCCGAAGGGTTTTTCATGTATGAGGTTACAAGGCAAGCAGATTGTGCCAAGTCATTAACTAAATAACTGAGTAACTGTTTCGCATGAGCAATCGACGAAGCAACGATAAGCCCCCCTGCTTTTTGATTAAACGTTCTAATTTCTGTGAGTTTACTCACTCCCAGCTTGAGGACATACAGCATCACCTGCGGGTGATGGAGTAAGGCTGAGTAACTTAATGAAGAGCCGGCCAGCAAGGAAGAAAACGAATGAAATACACTACGCTCATCGCCTTCATTAAGATGAATGTTGTCGTTGTCGATTAAGGCGATATTTGGCGTACGGCAAACACCGTCAGCGATAGCTTTCTCCAATCCATAGGTGAAATCACAGTGGAGAGTATTATCCGGTTCAGTAAAGCGAGACAAAACAATGGGCGCTTTGTCTGAGCGCCATGGTGTGCCAGATAATGCTAGAGTGAAGGTTGCCTTGTCTTGAATATTAACTAAAACTTCTTCTCCCCAAGCGTTTGAGGTCACAAATTCATGGCCTTTTAGATGATGCACCTCATCCATAATCACCATGACTCTATGAGTGTTAAGCAACTGCCAAAAATCACTATTAAGCGATGACATAGATTGGTAGGTGTAAGCGTTGCCTACTGAACCGATTAAACCGTCAAATCGTTTGTTTAAGCGTTTTGAAAAAGTAGCTCTAATTCCTTCGTTCACTTCAGTTGATGGTGAAAAGCACAGTATAAAATCGATTTTTCCTGCGTCCAGTAAATGGCGAGCCAACTCTGCTGCCATTACGGTTTTACCTGCTCCAGGCGTGGCTAAGCACATAAAGTGATTTTGTTGGGTGTAGAGCTTTAGAGCGCGCTTAATGCATTTCGATTGCCATTGGCGTAGTTGCATCACAGTGACTTCAGCTCAGCTATTCCTGCTTCCAGTGCTTTTATTTTTCCCGTTAACGTAGAGCTGTGATTGCGTGCCGTCATATAGCGAGGATATAGCCTTGCTCTAGCTTGCGGTATTGAATCACATAAACGCTTAAACTCTTCAGCCTCTCCAATGCTACTTAGTAAGTTGACTTGATATTGATTCAAGGTTGACTGTAAAGCATCAAGTTGCGCTGAAGTTTTATGATTGAGCCCACTTTCTATAAGTGGCTGAACGGCTGATTTAGTTACTTGCTTCGGCTTGCTGGGGCTTAATAGTTTGGGGCTTAATAGTTTGGGGCTGAATTTTGAGGTCTTAAGATAAACAAGTTTGCCATTATCATGCTGTTTAGTCAGCAACTCATTGGCTATCAAACGGCGTAAAGTTCGGTGGACCATTTGGCTCGCATTTTTATTCGTTTCTTCTCTGTATTCCTCTTGGTAAGCCGTTTTTAGCTGGCTAACTGTAAACTGCTGAAACTTTTCATCTATTAACGTTTTGTACAACACACTATCTATACGAACCATGAATAACTCACACCAACCAAATTACTTTTCTTGAAAAACCTACTAAACGCGCAGTGACCAACATCAGGGATTACAGCGTTCCTTTGTTTAAAAACTCCTAGCTCTTGACAATTTCAAGCAAAAGGCTAAGGATTCCTTAGTATACCTTATGTTAAAAAACTAAGACAATCTTAGTTATCTTAGGATCATCAATGACATCACCTTGGCCGACAAAATTACAACTCCGCTACCACTTAGGCTTAAGCAGGCTAGAACCGCTATGGGTATCAGTCAAAAGGCGCTTGGCATTAAGCTCGGTATGGAACCAGGAACAGCTAGTGCTCGGATGAATCACTACGAGAAAGGGAAGCATACTCCTGATTACACAACCTTAAAGCGAATGGCCGACGAGCTAGGTGTGCCGGTGGCCTACTTCTTTTGTGAGTCAGAAAAAAGTGCTCAACTAGTATGTTTGCTCGAAGCACTCAGTGATGCAAAAAAAGACGTATTAATAGAGAATCTAAAAAAAGACTTGGATTCGACTTAAGTGGATTGTTCCGGACTCAATCTGTCACTTTACTTCGCAAGGTGCGATCTGTTCTGACTGGTTACACTAACTCATTTATGCCCCAAAGTGAGTTGCGATTGCTCGATGTCTCACTTCAAAAAACTATCATTTGACCAAATTTTTCTTATACATGTAGTGTCTATGGAAACGTAATAGTATATAGACAAATTACTTAAGAATTAATTGAGGCTATGATGTATAAGATTAAGTTGGACGAGAGGCCTGTAGGGTATGCAGTTGCCCCTGCTAAGCCAGGAGATAAAGCTGCGATTGAGTACAGAGGTTTGACAGTCCAATCTGAAGGTCGGGAATTTATACGAAAAGTTAAATCTCTTGATACCATCCTAAGCAAGTTGCCGACTTCATATCAACCTCACACGATTAAGACATTTGTCGCTATTATAAACAATGAACTGGAAGCAAAGGTCTACATAAACGAATCCGATGTACTTGCCAAAATATCAGTAGGCAGAGTCGGTGAAATAGAAAAAGGAGAGCCTATCCGTTTAAATGACATATTGCATGTTCAAGAAGTATCGTTTGAAGGAATTGAGTTCCCAAAAGATTGCGCCTATTTGGCCTTGCTTGATCAGGGCTGGGATCGAGTCTTTTACTATGATTTTGGGCCACTTCTGGAGAATGAGAATAAGAGAGAAATTGATTACTCTGTTACGGATTTTTTGAGTTATGGATATAGTAGAGCATTATTCTATGAGACCTATGACGTATCTGAAGATGACTGGGTAAAAGTCACCTCATCTGGTTGGTTCCCATTTGCCTTCACAACATATGAACAACAAAAATCATTAATACAGCACATTATTTATGATTGGGATTATTCACATATTCTAGAAGATATAAATAAAGGGTTCAGCTTAGACCATCAACAGTGGTTGGATAGTATATTTTCTAACACCGATACCTCTTTAGCAAAGCATAAGGGAAGAGTTGAAAAAGCATTAAAGTTTCATAATCAAGGAGACTATGATACTGCCGTTCATTTGCTATACCCAAGACTAGAGTCTGCTCTTAGGGATGATTTCCTAATGTCTAATCCTGAAAAAAAAGGGCAGGATCAAAAACGTCTCTCTAAACATATTGGCCAAAATATATCTAATCGGTCATATTCATTCTCACGCTATTTCCCCGAACAATTCAGTACTTTCTTAACTAACACGTTTTTTCACAACTATGACCCACACAGTGATACTAACCCTGCCAGCAGAAATTCAGTTTCTCACGGAGCCATAGACGAATCAGCAATTGGTATGAAGGAATCACTAATAGGTTTCTTGATTTTTGATCAAATACATAGATATATAAAATTTAACAAGTCCGTGGTTGCTGAGTCACAAAAGAAAACATGCAATTCAGATGGATAAAAAGATGGATGTTCCCGTGGACTTTTGCCCCTTCTCGATACGTTAGATTATGCAAATTTAGTGAAACCATAAAAGGCTTCTAAGATGCTTTTGTCCAATTGTGTTTTAGTGATAATGGTCAGTAAAAGGAAAAAGTAACCCGGTGAGACACACCTTCACCATCGAGAGTGTCTAGCTTTCTCAGGACTTACCAGTTTAGTCAGCCTCAATTGATTTTATTCGTAATGCATGATGCAGTTTATATTTATGTATTATTTTCTTAAAAGTGCTGCGAATTGTAGGCATTTAAAAGCTTGGTCAGTTCAATTTTTTTATGCTTGCTTTGATCGATGACTTGTCTGGTTGGGTGGAACATCAGTTTTGGCTTGCCAACAGTTTTTTAAGTGCATCAATAAACCCGTTCCCAAAGATTTTCCTGTTTGTTTCATCATTAAGTTCACCTCTTTCCCCAATATGAAGGCCAAGAGGCTTTAGGTGTTCTGGGTCTATTGCGTTTGATACTGCTCTTAATTCTTGTGTCGTGAGCTGTACTCTAGGCTGTTGGCCAAGAGAGGCTAACGGTGCATCCGCCAAGAACTCTTGAGAGTCTATGTCGGCGTGAAATACCATGGTTGGCTTCTCTGCTTGCTGAATTAAAAGGCTGTTGTAACGTTCTAGTCGCCGGAGTTCATTCATCATGATTCTTGCTTGAGCCCGAACACCGGGATCGCTAATGGCAGTTATCCATTTTCCTCGCTTGGAACTGGAGGCTTCGGTTGGACTTGTGGTGTGGGTGTGAGAATATTTTTTTCTATAAGCGTCAATCAGTAATTGATAACGATGTCCGTTTTTGTTGCGGATTGCTGCGCAAGTTGGACCGTCATTTAGTGCCGATATCTTACCTACATTGTTCACGCGAAAATTCTGGGTACCTTTTGCCAACTCCTTACAGATATCATTTATTGTGGTTAACGATGCTCTAGAACGTTTTGATTTACAGCTTGTTAGCAACTGTTCAAATACTTGCTCCGGTTCAGCAGAGTCACTTTTTGCAATGATATTTTGTGGCATTAATTCGTTACTCATTTTTGCACCTCCAGCGTACTTATTTTGTCCTTTAAGCTTTTCTGCTTTCTTTTATCAAGCAGTGCGATGATTTCTTGAGTGATGTTGGTAGGCTGATGTTTTGTAACAAAGTCTGAAAGGTGGAGCTCCCCCGAGATCGCCTTGTCTAGATTGGTCCAACCGTCCAAATTGTTCCAACCATTCAGGCGACTGAGTAACAAACTTTGCACTTGATTGCCAAGTTGTCGCTGCGCGGTTTTAGATAGTTTGAAGAAAGTAGGGGGAATACCATTGTCGTCGAGTAACTTATCGAAAAGTTGATTACGACGGATTAAGGCATCTCCGTCGTTGCCACTAATAAAAATATCGGCGTTTTCGCACACTTCGCCTAAGATGCGAAGTTCGCTAACTTCGTCGATCTCAACTGCCATTTTTTGGCCCTTGGGTCTGTTTAAGATCAGCGACAATTTATCGGTATCTTCGTGTTGTTGTGTTGCTCCTTTGTTGAGAAGATCCATACTGTCTTCAGTAAGGCGTAGGAGCATTACTTGGTCCGCTCGGTACAACACTCTGAGGGATTCCATCTTGCTGTGGTTATCGGTCAGACTTTTGATTTTGCGCTCTAACATCGTTACTGAACCGCCAACCTTACCGCGATCATAGATTTGATCATCTAGGGTATCTATTTGGCACTGTAGATCTTCCAACAGTTCATTGTGTTTAATGAGTCCTGCGCCTATCTCCTGAAATTTGGTTTGTAATCCAGCTATAAATACAGGGCCCGTAATAAAAAATCGGCATTGAAAACAGTTTTTGTTGCCAAGAAAGCCTGGCTGAACTGGAGTATAACTGACGTTTTTGGCTGTAGTTAAGGGGTCACCTCCATCATTGCAGCGGCCGCATGCTACAGGGCAGATCCCAAAATCGAAAAATTGCATTGAGGCTCGTGGCCAGTCAGGGCTGTGGATTGGATTGGCTTCGCTGCAAACAAGCTCCGTGAACGGGATCGGCTCTCCAGCGAGTAGTTTATCCGCTAGGCGCTCTTGGGCAGCAGCCAATTGGCGCTTTTCTGCTTCGGCGAGCATCTGTATTCGGTAATCACCATCTAATTTGGCATAGTAGATTGTCATAACGATATTGGCATGTCCCACTATTTTGGCGACAACGACTGGTGAGATGTTAGCGTCAAAAATCAACGAGGAAATCTGGCTAACGCGCAATGAGTGCGGTGTGTAAATAGATTTATAGTGGGTCATCGCTGAGCCGGTGCCGATTAGCGTAGTCAGCGGTAAGCTCTCATCTTGGATGTAATAGAGTAGTTTGGGCAGCGGTTCACTAAAGGAGCTTCGGCTTCTAGTGGGCTGACTGCCTGCTGGGTTGTTTTTGCGTTTAGCTCTGTTCCTCGGATCGCGAAATAGGAAACATTGTTTGCCGCGTCGTTTGAGTAGCTTTGGGTCCGTATCGGTGTGCATGGCGATATCTGACCAAGCGGTTGGCGCTTCTAAGGGGTTATACTTGGTCTGCCAGTCGCGCAGCCGGATCAGCCATCTGGCCAAATCTTCGGGGAAGTAAGGGGCCTCGTAGCCTCCTTCAATCCGGCCCGTTTTGTTGGTAGTCACCCACATATTCAATAGACTATCTTTGCTGCTTTGTACTCGGCGGAATACACCTTGGGCCTGCGTTGTCCCGGCCAATTTGTCGTCGTTTTTAGTCCAGACTAATTTTCCTTCCTTTTCAATTAACTTATCACTGTCGCCTTCTCCGCTATCTAAATAAGAAATTTGAATGCCGCGCAATGGCACCCTGAGTAGAGTAAATAAAGCAAGCGTATTGACTGGCGACCAGATCTGGTATTTGGGATTGGTTTCTTTATCTTTGGTATCTTTTATTCGCCAAACACAGTTGGGATCGGACTCGTCGATAAGCGAGTGCGGTACGTCAAACCAATCTTTATCAAACAGGGTTTGGGCATTTTTCAGTTGCTTAAAATAGCTGCTTCGAGGGTTCTGACTCTTGCTGGACTGTTGACTTTTCTTACTGATATCACCTGAAAGAAGCCAATTCATTGCTCGGTCAATATAAACGTAAGGCAATAGTGGTTTGTCGGACTCGGCTAGCTTTGGATAATGGCTGTTTTGAACTACTGAGTTTTTATAGGGGTGACGATAATCACCTTCGACGATTTTGATTAATTCACCAGTTTCTTCATCGGGTTCAAATAAAACTTCTTTACGCACATATTCAAGAAATTCTATCACTCGATTGGCCGCTGATTGGTTTTGGTTGCTCTTGGCTAATGTTGTTACAAACTCATCCAGGTCGGGAACTTTGTGGTAGCGGTCGAAAAATTGGTGAGGAGAAACTGTAAGCTGCGTTTTGGCGAACAGTAGGTATGCATTTATGATCCTTTTGCGTTCAGCAATAGCTGTACCGCTTTTGCACCAGGCTTTCGCTAGCTCACTCCAAAGCTCCAATCCAGCTGATATAAGCCAATCAAAAAGTTTAGATTGTTTGTCCAAGAAAGGTTTATTTTTATCATAGCCTTTAATTCGATCGTAATGAACGAGCAAGTAGGGGTGCTCTCTTGCATGCGTTTTGTATTTTTTAAAAGTATCTATTTTATTCTCACAATTGTAACGATGTACGCGCTCAGCATCCCAATGTTCAAATTCAATGAACGCTTTGTAGCTTGCTAGCTTGTAAAAACGTTTTGGGTGAGGTGGTAGCCTAGGATCGGCAGTGTGGTTTTTGTCGTATTTATCTGAAGAAAGTAGTCCTAATTTGAGAGCGGATTTGCGAGCCGCTTCGACAGTTTTATAATAGCTCTTAGCTTTGGGATCCCAGAAATGGCGGTAGCCTTTCCACCCGTTCAGCTTTTCAAGTCTAGGAGGGAGACGAGGGTCATATTTTCGACAAAGTGGATATCCTAAACTATTAGTCTGAATGTTGTGCGCTTTTGCTACGTTCAAGGCTGCTTGTTGTGCTTCTCCTAATGATTTGTAGTAGCCATTATCAAAACCAAACGCATGCTCCCAGGTTCGCCACTCCCCAAAGTAGTAGCTGGGCGGATATTCTGGCAATAGTGGATCTAATTGTCGAATGGAGTTATATCCTGTTTCATTCCATTGGTCTTTTGTGAGAATTTTTTTTACGGCGAAAAATGCGCTTTTAATATCAGGGTATCGCACTTTGGGCTTAAACAATTGAGACATTCCATCCCAACCTTTTATGCAGGATGGATCTTTTGGAAGTGTGCTGTCGTGCTGGCAGGCTAGTTGGTATCGCCTAGTTGCTAGGATTTCTGACCAGTTTGGGTGTTGCTGCATTAGTTCAGCCAGGGCAGCCATCACCTGCTCAACAGTTTCATAGCGTTTTACGCTCTCTTCCCCGAAGGCGGCGGGCAAGCCCGGCCAGTCATTGCCAAAAGTCAGTTGGGGAGATGCAGGCAAACGCGGGTCTTGCTGGCGTGCCAGTTGGTAGCGCTTAGTCACAGGGACTTTTGACCATTTTGGGTGTTGCTGCATTAGTTCAGCCAGGGCAGCCATCACTTGCTCAACGGTTTCATAGCGTTTTATGCTCTCTTCCCCGAAGGCGGCGGGCAAGCCCAGCCAGTCATTGCCAAAAGTCTTTTGGGGAGATGCAGGCAAACGCGGGTCTTGCTGGCGTGCCAGTTGGTAGCGCTTAGTCACAGGGACTTTTGACCATTTTGGGTGTTGCTGCATT
>NZ_JAUORQ010000026.1:0-24199 GCF_030548085.1 Agarivorans sp. 2_MG-2023 | reverse complement strand
TGAACTCTCGAAGGGCTATTAACCCTTGCCGGTTTTCAAGACCGGTGCATTCGACCACTCTGCCACCCCTCCGCAGCGGTGTGAATATTACGTATATGAATTTAGAATGTAAAGACTAAAACCGTTTAACCGCTCGCAATTCAGTCAATTAAGCGTAAGTTTTTCTCTGCTCGTTGAATTATTCGCCAGTCCTCGTCTTTTTTAGGTCAACTAGCAAATGCTTAGCCTTAACCCAAAGATTTAATTAGTACCTTTTATTCACCTAAAAACGGATAACGAACGCCAACTTGAGCACGAATTTTATCCATTATTTGCATCGTAGCAATACTGTCTTGCCAACCCATGACTTCACTTTGTAACTTGCCTACCGCAACACATTGCATCACTTCTTCAATCTGATACTCGAATCCAGAGGCCTTAAATGGGAAATCAAGCATCTGCTCAGCTTGACCATCAACACGCAAGCTAGCTTTAGTACCTACCCAGAACATGTTTGGCACTCTAATAGAACCCTTAGTCCCATAAATCGTAAAATCATTTTCGGTGGTAGCCAGAAAGTTGCAGGTAAACTGACTGGCCGCGTTACCGTAATTCATTATCACCGAGTTACGCTCGTCAACACCCGTTTCACCGACAATGCCATCGGCTAGAATTTTAGTCGGATTGCTTTGCATAACAAACTGGGACATCGACACGTTGTACACGCCCATATCCAGTAAACAGCCACCCGCTAAGTCGATATTTAGTAAGCGATCATTATCATCACGCGGAATGTTAAAACCAAAGCTAGAACTCACTAGCTTAATATCACCAATCAATTGCTCATCTAACCAACGGCGAACCTGTTGCCAAGCAGGCTGGAAACGCGTCCATAAGGCTTCCATCAAAAACACCTTGTTCTGCTCAGCGATATCAACCAAGGCTTGAGTTTGCGCGGCGTTTACTGTGAGAGGTTTTTCACACAGCACCGGCTTGCCAGCCTCTAGGCACATTTTAATGCTGTCAAAATGAAATCGGTGGGGATTGGCAATGTAAATAGCATCTACATTTGGGTCTTCGGCTAAGCGCTGGTAATCATCATAGGCATGTTGGCCAGAAAACTCATCAGCGAATGCTTGAGCTCGCGCTAAGTTTGAACTCGCCACCGCATATAACTCAGCATTAGGAACTACTGCTAAAGCTTCAGCAAAATTACGGGCAATACGACCAGGAGCGATGAGCCCCCAATTAAACGCGCGTTCTGTCATGTTCGCTCTCTTTGATAAGTCTAATAAAGGTTTATCTTAACCCGTTTATGTTCACTTGCCAGTCACGCTCCCGCTTGCACCTAAAACATATAACAAACTGTGAAGCGCATCGACTAGCACGTTTTTTCAATGAAACTTTTCATGATTAAATCAATAAAAACATCATGCTAAGCACTCACTACGGGTTGCGAGCTTCGACTAAAGTAAACCATGGCTATCGCTAGAACGGCCAAGGCGATAATCTGCCATTGCAGCGCCAATGGACAAAGCAGCACTAATGCTATACAGGCCATTAATGCCCTCTCCCAATGCTGTAGCTTTCGTTTTTGCCAGCCTTGCATCACCAAGGTAAAAGCATATAAACCGGGTAAAGCAAACCCAAACACTTGCAGCGCAGCTAACCAGTTACCGTGAGCAAGTGGGGTATAAGCAAACAATAGCGGAATAATGTATAAACCCTTGGCAATTTTCCAAGAGGTAAAGCCAGTAGCCATTGGTGGTGATTTAGCAATAGCGGCTGCGGTAAACGTACATAAACATACTGGCGGCGTAACATTACTGTCTTGCGATAACCAAAAAATGACTAAGTGGGATGCTAACAGCAACATTGAAATAGTCGCCTCATCAAGCAGCATCGGACGCAATAAGGCCATCATTTCGTCTGGCATTTGCGCAATAACGTTCTGCGCTTCAGCCAAACTTAAACTGCCTTGCTCAGGGCTAACGCCTACCAGCATTAACACTGCTTGAACTTCTGCACTGATGCTTCCAGAGCTCAATACATTCACTAACTCAGCATTAGCCATCAGTTGCAGTAAAGCTGGCGCAGACAAAGTAGCCAGTACAATGTATGAGGCGGTAACAGGCAACCCCATGCCTAATACCAAGGAAGCAATAGCCACCAGTAACAAAGCAATAAGTAAGCTGCCACCCGACCACTCGGTAATCATCAGAGAAAATGTATTGCCAATACCCGCTGTCGCAATAACGTTAACGATTAAACCCACAGAACAGAGCAGCACAGCGGTGACTACCATGTTTCGAGAGCCCAGCGCAAAGGCATCGGCAATCGCCCGAAAGCCCATTTTATTGGGGGTAAACCAAGAGCTAACAATAACAGCGATGATGGCGATTACTGCAGCATAGGTAGGTGTGTACCCCATCACTAACAACACAATCAGCAGGGTGACAGGCACAATAAACGACAAACCTTCGCGCATCACCATTGGTAACAACGGTGGTGCTTTTTCCATGGTGCGGGTAAGCCCGGCCTTGTAAGACTCGGTGCGTACATAAAACACTAACGAGGCGAAGTAGAGTATCGCGGGCAAAATGCTGACCATAACAATAGTGCTGTAAGGGATCTGAGTATAACTGGCCATAACAAAAGCCCCTGCCCCCATAATTGGCGGAACAATTTGCCCACCTGTTGAGGCTGATGCTTCTACTGCTGCAGCGAATCGAGGGCTAAAGCCGGCATTTTTCATCAGTGGAATAGTGACTACACCAGTTGATGCGGTATTGGCCACAGCACTGCCAGAAATAGTCCCGGTTAACCCCGAAGCAATAATCGCAACAATGCCCGGCCCTCCGACTAAACGACTCGCAATACTTTTAGATAGGTGAATGACAAAGTCACCTGCTCCAGACCGCAGTAAGAACGCGCCAAACAAAATAAACATAAATACAAAGCTGGCCGAAATTCGAGCAATATTGCCAAAAATGGCATCGTCGCCATAAATACTTCTAAACAAAAGCGTTTCTAAACTAAGACCTTTAAACTGAAACACCCCAGGAACAAAGTTACCCCACCATGCTAAATAAGAAATCGCGGTTACAATTAAAATAGGGATAACCCAACCGGTTGCTCGGCGAGTCATATCGATAGCGCCGAGTATCACTACCGTGCCGCATAACCAATCTAAAGCGACTAAGCGCACTCCACGCTCATAGATTAGGTCTTCAGCAAACAGTAAGTAAACTGCAGATAGCGCAATCGCTAACACCCATACCTTATCGAGCAATGAAACAAATCGATTGTCTGTTAACGGCTTAAGTAGGCCACATAACAGTACAAAACCAGCGAAGTGTAAGATGTTCTGTTGCAGCACTGCGATGTCGGCAAAGATATTGAAATAAACATGAGCGAGGCTAATTACAATACCCAAACCATAAACCACGGGTACAGCACGGGTATCTTCAATTTCCTGACGAATACTGTCAGGTACGGCGTTCCACTGCATGCTTAAGGATCCTGAAGGTAGAGGAATCTAAAAAGAAAAAACCTAGGCACTACGCCTAGGCTTTAAGCAACGCTAACTAGTTGGCAACAAGGTGATCTGGAATATCTAAGCCAGCTTCGCGGTAGTAACGAGCAGCGCCTGGATGTAGCGGAGCGGGCAAACCTGCAAGCGCTTTGTCTAAGGCCATAGCGTTAGTCGCTTTATGAATGGCTTGCAAAAAGCCTAAGTTTTCGTAAACGGTTTTGGTGAGCAGGTAAACAAACTCTTCATCTACATCAGCGTGTACTGCCAGAAAGTTGGGCTGCGCCATAGTATTCCAATCTTCACTTAGATTTGGATAAGTACCGGCAGGGATAACATAACGGGTCCACAAACCTAAACCACCATTGGCCTTCTCCATCTGTTCATCAGTCACCGCTAGGGGCATAACATCCGCTGCAGCAGCTGCAAACAACTTGGTTACCGCGCCAGTAGGTGCACCAGCAGGAGTATTAATGCCTTCAACTTGGCCATTTTGCAGGGCTTCTGCTGATGGACCATAACCTGCTGAAAACAGCTCCATTTGCTTATCTATATCCACACCAAGATTACTCAGTAAAAAACGATTCGAACCAATGGTGCCCGAGTTCTTTTTACCTAAAGCCACTTTGCTACCCGTCAACGCCAGTAAATCACTTAAATCACCGTTTTTAGCGTGCTCCTTTTTCACCACAAATTGTTCAACGTTTTGCCACAACATAGTGATAGAACGAAGGTGAGTTTGCTTGCCTTCCTTCTCCAAAGGTCCAGTACCATTTACCGCATATGAACCATACAAACCTTGTAAAATGGCAAACTGTGCTTCTTTGTCGCGCAACAGCTTAATGTTCTCGCCAGAGCCTGCAGAGTTAATCGCCGAAACACTCACTTTGTGCTTAGGTTGAATTTTCACCTTGGTTAAAGTGGCTAACGCCACCCCCACAGGGTAATAAGTACCGCCAGTACTGGCTGTTGCTAACAGGTAATTAGTGCCTGTGTCAGCGTGTACTGAAAAAGATAATGCACTCGCGATTAACGCGACCTTGCCAAGCCAGTTACGCATGGTTTTACTCTCCTTAGTAAGCAGCCCAGATACAACTCGAGCCAAACACGGTGTTGATTATGAAATCACAATGATTTTAATGAATTTTCATCCTAGACATCACGGCTTGAATTAACAAGCTATTAACATAGCTATTCGACTAAAGTTGCAAATGGTAAATAACGCTATTCAAAGTACTTTTTAAAGAGAGCAGCGAACTCGGCAGATTCACGTACCTGCGCTAAGGCTTGTTGAAAGCGTTGTAACTCTAGCTGGCTAATTGAGCGATTAAAGGCAAAACAATATTGGTGTTCAAATAAGCGATAAATGGGTTTAAAACTTGACTCATGCCCCACTACGCTTTGCTCGGCAAGCGCAATTAAATCGACTCGGCGTAAGGCTAACAACTTAAACGCTTGCTCAACGGTTTTGAGCCTGTGCAGATTGTCTTTTAACTCGGTGTTACTTAAGTAACCGTCTATTGCTTGCCCTTTGATCACCGCAATTTTATAGCTCGCAGCATCACTCAATTGGGAAATCTTCAGCTTACTATCAGACAAACCATAAAACTGGCCTTTGGCAGAGTTAATCGGGCAAGCCCACTTAAAGTAGTCTTTACGTTGATGAGTTTTAATTGTGGAGAACAACACCGTATAGCTTTGTTGCTGCAAAATAGAATAGCCACGCGCCCAAGGCACCATTTCTACCTTTGGCATTGGGCTACCAAGCTGTTTAAAGACTAACGCTAAGAGCTCAACAGAAAAACCACTTACCTGTTCTTGCTCAGTAAAGTTATAAGGAAAAAATTCTTCGCTGTAATACCGCAACTCTTCCAAAGTATGGGCATAAAGGGGCGTACTGGAAAGCAACAACATAGCAAAGACAAAAGGCTTGATATTGAGCAAACAAATGTCCTCTTTAGGCTAACGGCCTTTGGCGATAATGCCCTTGCAAACTGGCCAGCTATAGCACTTATCATTAAGTACAAGTACACTTCTCACTCACTTATTCGATAGAGTATTAGCCTTTGAGTTTTTATCGACTGTGCTGCGCAATGTTACTCAGTTTTTGCAGCGCTTCTCTGCATGCCTCAGCTTGGCATGAAAGCCAGCCGACTGCCGCAGGTAAACGCTCTATTAAACAAGTGATTAAGACTTACCATAACGATAGTCTAAAGCGGCTATTACCGCTATTTGTCGCCGCTAAAGTGGACTACCCTCCACAAAAAATAACCTTGTTAGCCAGCAAACGGTCACGCCGACTGGAGCTTTGGGCAGACAGTGGAGAGGGGTTTAAGTATATACATACCTATTGGATTAGGCATGCCAGCGGCACTGCAGGCCCAAAACTGCGTGAAGGCGACTTACAAGTGCCCGAAGGGATTTACGAAATAAACGCTTTGAACCCAAACAGCAAATTCCACCTTTCTATGAAGCTAAACTATCCCAATAGTTTTGATTTAGAGAAAGCTAAACTAGAACAGCGCCACCAGCCCGGCTCCAATATTTTTATTCACGGTAAAACCTCGTCGGTAGGCTGTTTAGCCATGGGTGACCAAAACATCGAAGACTTGTTTGTACTGGTGGAGAGAATTGGCCCCAACAACAGTAAAGTGGTCATTGCCCCTCACGATCCACGACTGTTATCCTTATTCCCAGTACCAGATCATTTACCCGAATGGACCGGTGAGCTATATAAACAAATTCAACAACAATTTGAACAATTTAGCCAATGAGTTAGGCTAGGCGTATTGCTTAACTCGTAAACGGAGAAGTTGTTAATGCCAATTGTGCATATTCGCTCCCTAGCACTGCCCGACTCAGTAGATATGCCAGCGCTTTTGAACAAACTGGCCAAAGACTTTGCCCAGCAGGCCAAGATTCAACTAGAGCATATTAGCCTTGACTGGCAGTACATTCAGCCGGGGCACTACTTTGTTAACAAGCAAGTACATATGCAACAACACGTTCATCAACCCCCTCTCATTGCAGAATTGATCGTACCCGATGTACACAGTGAGAAGCGCCAGCAGCAGCTATTAAGCTTGCTAGCTAAGCTCATTCATCAGCACAGTCATATTGCGCTAAACAACATTTTTATATCACTGCAGGTCGCCCAGTCAGGGACTATTTTTGATAATGGAAAGATCGTTACTTGGCCTCAAAAAGGCTAAGAGGAAAGCGCCTTACATTCGACTACTTACCGTATTCTCTAGGCAAATTGATTTTGAACCCCAAACCCTGCGGCTCCGCGGTAAAACTCTCTACACTGCCAAGTAAGTGTTGATGCACCAAGTTATATACTTGATTTAACCCTAAACCCACATTGCCAGAGCTGCGCCCAGTTGTATAAAAAGGATTAAAGATGAGGTTTATATCTTCGGCTTGCACGCCTGTTCCATTGTCTTGATAAACAATTTCCACTGTCTCATGTGAGGCGCTAATATCCACTTTAATATGCGGGAAGGTTTGGCTAGAAAAACCATGTTGAATTGAGTTATCAATTAGACAAGAAAATACCAATTCTACTGCGCGCTGATTAAGCAACATATTTGGATTTGCGCCAGAAATAGACAACTGAATTTGTCGCTCCGAAAAAGGCTGCAAAAACATTTGTAGCTGTTGCTCCAACCATGTTTTTAGATTTAGTCGCTGCAAACTGGCATCAATGTCGCTGCCAGCCAAGGCCTTAAAGGTATTAACTAAGGCTGCCGAGCGCTGCAAGCTGCTTTCAAGTAATTCACCGCCCTCTGCTCCTTGGCGTATCAACGCTTCTAAGTCTGAGCGGGCTAAGGTTCCATTTTCTAAACTTTGCCCTATCGTTTGAAAGTTACTCACCAACTGAGAGGCCGCAGTAATTCCTACTCCTAGGGGGGTGTTAAGTTCGTGAGCCATTCCAGCTACCAAGCCACCCAAGGCTGCCATTTTCTCTTTTTCCACCAGTTCTAGTTGGGTATCGTTTAATTTACCCAATGTATCTTGTAGGGTATGATTTGCTTGCTCGAGCTCATAAGTACGCTCGGTAACTCGTTGCTCCAGTTGTTCCTGATCTCGAGTCACTCTCTCCGCCATGCTATTAAGTAAACTACCCACTTGATTGAACTCTTCATAGGCCAACGACGGCGCTTTGCTGTCGTAGCGGCCTTCTGAGTAATTAGCCACTAAACGACTAAGGTGCTCTAAGGGATCCACAATACGCCGAGTTAGCATTAGCGCGATGATCGCCACCAAAACAAAAATCACCAACAATATAATCACAACATTAGATTGACGCTCTACCAACAAGCCCCAAAACGAGCGGCTTTCAGCACTGAGCGATAGCGACAAGGGCTCCGACATATTACTCAAATCTAAGTCTACATCTATGTAAAATCTGCGAATCGGTTCTTCGCCTTTAGTGCCTTTAAATAACAAACGCTGCGAGTGAAATAGCTCTAAACTTCCGTGCTGAGAAATCCTCGACTCAGCTTCTTTCCATAGCGATTGCATCGGCACAAAAACCAACAATGCCCCCACCTGTTGGCTGTTCTCTATCGCGTTTAAGTTTTTCTGTACTAAAGGTTGCATCAGCAACAAACCTGAATCACTGTCTATCGCCTCGCCATTTTCTACTAATTGGGCAAACTCGGCGTCTTGATATACTTCTACCACCGCGTTATTGCTACCTTGCTTGACTAACTGATTGAGCCTGCGAACTGCAGGTAAATGCGCTTTTAGATCTAGAATTTCAGCTTGAAGTGGCGCACCTTCAATAATTCGGCCATCTAAATCAACAATATAAATCGCAGAGGCCCAATCGTTTTGTTGCAGCACTTCAGTTATTAGCTGATTAGAATGGAAACCAAAAATTGCTGAGGTGGGTGTTAATACAACATCATTTACCTGCGCCAAACTTTGCAAATCTAATAGTAATTGGCGCACCCTGTGCTGAATGTTTTGAGCAATGTTATTAGCTTTTAAATACAAGGTTTGAGTAATAGCCTGTTGATCTTGCTCAGCAATTTGTTTGAGCATAAACGAGCCAATAAGCGTACTGGGCAACAAGGCTCCAAGTAAAATACTAAGCGCTAAAATGGTTCTAAGTTGGTTGGCCTTAATTCTCATTTTTTAGATGCTGTCCATAATCTCTTTCGGCATATTGCTGCATATACTCTCCAGCTTTATTTGCATCAATCACGCCTTTATTAAATAACTCAAATCCCTTACGCAAGCCAATCCAAGCACTACCTTGTGCTGCCTCGGCCGACATCGGTACCGCTAACTCTAGTTGAGCCAGCATTGCGCTTTCGTTTTCATCAGAGTTTGCTTTTATTTCACTAATTAGTTGGCTATCTACCGGTAAGAAACGCGCCTTTTCGTAAAGTACGCGCTGAACCTTTTCGCTTTGCAAAAATACACTTAATTGCTTAAGCGCCTCGGCTTTGGGGCCATCTAAACTGTTATCAGGAAACACTAACACTAAGCTAGAAGACAAAGGTCGAAAGGCTTTTTTGCCAATATTGGGAATTAACGCAATACCTAAGTCATCCCCTAAGTGCTTCTCAAAATCAGCAACTGCCCACTCACCGTTTATTGCATACGCTACTTTGCCTTCAATAAAATCTTTGTATCCACAGTCGTAGGTGCACTCAGAGCTCACCAACCCTCGGGTTGCTAAACTTTTGTAAAAATTAAGCGCATCATTCATTGGCGGATCGTTTAAGGTCACCAATTTTCCACGGGTCATTCGCCCACCAAAAGTATTATAAAAGCCCGCAAACCAATACATCTCAGAATAGTTCCAACCAATGGCCGCCACGCCAGCCTCATCAAACTGATCCTTTTGCTCTAACAAAGACTGCCAAGTCGTTATTGGTTCTTTCACTAACCGGCGATTGTAAAACAACATGAGGTGATTCCCCTGTAAAATGGGAATACCGTAAAGCGTATTATCGATGCTGGCAGTGAGTTGAATTTCGGCATTGGTTTTCTGGCTAATGAGCGCCTGCGGTACCTCAGAAAATTTACCTTGTTCGGCAATACCTACGAAGTCTGAAGGGGCAAAAACCACATCGGCCGCTGTACCTTGCAGTACTGATTTAATTAAAGAGGGTTTTAAGCTTTCTGAGGTAATTTGATACAACGTAACTTGATGGTTATGGTCACGAGAAAACTCTTCAAGCAGCGCTCGGAAGGTAGCGCTACCTTGTTCTCGGTAGTACAAAAAACTTATCTCGACTGCGCTAGCGCCTTGCCCTAATAGACATAAAAGCAGCAACCCAACTCGCATGCAAACCTCTTCTTCATCCACCCTGCATTGAGTGTAGTTCAAATGAAGCTGTTTGCGCCTAAAATGGGCTTATAATTCGAGACATAGCAATCACTTAAGTGATTGCAGTTTTGTTATTTTGGGTCTATGCAGGCTGGTATTGGGCCACTAATTCAGCACTCTGAGTAAGCGCTGTTTTTACCCAGTTAGGCAAGTCATCAATGTCTAAGTTATCCAAGAGATTTTTAAGCTCTAGGCCTAACTCAGTATCGCCTTCTATTTTCAATCGGCGTTGGAAAAAAAGCGTATCAGGATCTTCTTGACGCCCCATCATCAACACAAAGTCATTTAGTTCACCGGAAAAACTCACATCAACAGTGTCAGCTTTGGCTTGTACCTGCAATTTCTGCTGGCTAAAAGTGATGTACCAACTCGCGTTTAAATCACTCACTGTTAACTTTAAATAGCGCTGTTCTAAAAAGTCCAAGTCACCGTCTTCAATCGCTTCAGCGAAGGATACCGCTAGGGCTTTTTCTATCACTAAACTTTGTAAAGAAAAAGGGCAATGTTTAGCAGGCAAACTCAATACCCTTGGCATTTCTTTCACTAAAGACCGTTTCAAGCGAGTAAGCACTTAGTTACCTCATAAAAATAAAATCAACGTATATAAGTGGCTCAGTTTACTCAAGTTTGCTTAGCGCAAAGCTGCGCTGAGTCAATATCCAATAGAACTAAGCCCAGTAGAATGACAAAAAATCTCTAGTAGAGCGACATATGGAATTACTTTGTCCTGCCGGCTCATTACCTGCAGTGAAAGCAGCGGTAGACCACGGCGCCGATGCCATTTATATCGGCTTTAAAGATGCCACTAACGCACGCCATTTTGCAGGTTTAAACTTCGAAGGCAAAAAACTAGATAAAGCCGTTGATTACCTAAAAAGCCGCCAGCGCCAATTGCACGTAGCAATCAACACATTTGCTCACCCTCAGCAACACCACCTATGGTTTGCAGCCATTGATCGCGCCGTTGAAATTGGTGCCGATGTGGTGATTTTGGCCGACATTGCTTTACTGGAATATGCTAAACAGCGTCATCCTAATTTAACGGTACATTTATCGGTGCAGGCCTCAGCCACTAATGCCTCGGCAATTGCATTCTATCAACGTAACTTCAACGTAAAACGGGTGGTATTGCCACGCGTACTATCGATACACCAAGTTAAGCAACTTTCTAGAGCTTGCCCAGATATGGAGCTTGAAGTATTCGCTTTTGGCAGCTTGTGTGTCATGGCAGAAGGACGTTGTTATTTGTCATCGTATTTAACTGGCGAATCACCAAATACGGTTGGAGCCTGTTCACCAGCTTCTTTTGTTCGCTGGCAAGAAACCGAACAAGGCTTAGAATCTCGCCTGAATGACATTCTAATTGACCGCTACGGGCCCAATGAAACAGCTGGTTATCCAACGCTGTGTAAGGGCCGTTTCGATGTAGATGGCCACCGTTATCATGCGCTTGAAGAACCTACTAGCCTAAATACCCTCGAATTATTGCCAGAACTGTTTTCTGCCAATATCTCTGCAGTAAAAATTGAAGGCCGGCAACGCAGCCCAGCCTATGTCGCGCAAGTGACTCAAGTGTGGCGTGAAGCTATTGATAGCTATCAGCGTGACCCTGAGCAGTATGCAGCAAAAAATCAATGGATGAGCCAATTAGCGAAACTGTCTGAAGGCAGCCAAACTACCTTAGGCGCTTATCACAAAGCTTGGCAATAGAAATAGGTACATTATGAAATATGCACTTGGGCCAATTTTGTATTATTGGCCAAACCATAAAATTGAAGAGTTTTACCACTTGGCTAAAGCCAGTAGCGCAGACATTATCTACCTTGGCGAAACCGTTTGTAGCAAACGTCGCAACATGAAAGCACAAGATTGGATAGACCTGGCAAAACAGCTGAACCAAGCAGGTAAGCAAGTCGCGATTTCTACCATGGCCTTGCTAGAGGCACCGTCTGAGATCCGTAACTTAAAAAAGCTGATTGATAACGGTGACTTTATCATTGAAGCCAATGATTTCAGCGCTATCGAAGAAGCCCATAAAGCTAAATTACCATTTGTTTGTGGCCCTGCCATTAACATTTACAACGCTTATGCCTTAAAAGTATTGCTAGACCAAGGCATGCAACGCTGGGTAATGCCAGTTGAGCTATCGAGAGATTGGTTACAAAAGCTCAGTGACGAGTGTACTGAAATGGGTATTCGTGAACGCTTTGAAATAGAGGTTTTTGCCTATGGGCATTTGCCACTAGCCTATTCCGCGCGTTGCTTCACTGCACAGTCTGAAGGCAAGAGCAAAGACAACTGCGAAACCTGCTGTATTAACTACCCTAACGGTCGTCGAGTAGACAGCCAAGAAGGCCAGCCACTGTTTGTACTTAACGGTATTCAAACGCTTTCTGGTGATTGCTACGACTTAATTAACGACCAACAAAGCATGCAGGGTTTAGTTGATATCGTGCGGATTAGTCCACTGGGTGAAGAGAGTATTGAACACTTAGAAGCTTTTCGACGTCGCACAGAAACCAGCGAACCTTTCCCCACTCCCGACAGTGTTAACGGCTACTGGCACCAAATTGCTGGCATTCGCCAGCAAGATTAAACCAAATCTAATCGTGATGAGAGCGAGTTAAATCTGGCTCTCATAACGGTTTAGTTCAAACAAGGCCAAACGGTGTTCTACAAAATCATACACGTTGTTGGCTAACGATAATTTGAAATAACTGCTTGCCAACTGTGGGTCGCCAGCGCGCTGGGCTAATTTAGCCATGTAGAAATAAGCTTCACATAAACGCTCAGCCAAAGCGCGGTTGTCACCTTCTACATCCATGGTGCTGCGTAGAAACTCTTGTTGAGTGATTTCGCCAGCGTACAAACGAACAATTTCCCAACCCCAATCTTCATTTTGATACGTTTCTAAGGCTTCGCTTAGCTCTGCAGCTGCGCCCTCTTCACCGGCTTCAAGCTGAATTAAGTAGCGCCACAACACACGGTAAGGGTCATTAGGTGCTTGGTCTGCATAGTGTTTTACATCAACGATGGCCAACTCAGGCTTGTTGGCATAATTAAGCGCAATTCCACGATAAAAATAAGCAAAGCTATAATTTGGAGCCAACTCTACCGCCGAGTCAAAAGCTTCAAATGCGCTATCAAACTCTTCGGCTAAGGTGAAATAAACACCTAAGAAATTGTAGGCTTCTACAAAGTCAGGCTTTAACTGAATAGCCCGGTTAAAATCGAATCGGGCTAAGGCTCGCAGCCCAACACGGTCAAATACAATGCCGCGCTCGTAATAAAGCTGCGCCATTTGGTCTTGATTGTATTCACCAGAATTAAGCATTTGTCCGAGACGCGCTAGAGCGACTTCAGATTGATAATTAACTTGTAAAGGTGTGGCTAATACCACCGTTTGCGGAGCTTGACTTGAAGTGCTGGCACAAGCGCTAAGGTAACCAAAAGTCACTAACATACACCCGGTGCGCAAGGCTTTAATTAACATATCACTTCCATTTTTCTTGTTGAGCTAAGAGCTGAAAAATAGAGACTTTCAGCCCTGTTAATGTTGTTTACCCTAGCAAGAGAAGTAGATTAGGGAAACCGAAAGTTGCCATTATCGACAAATTTCTTATTTTGAATGAGTATCTAAAACGTCGAAAGATTTCACCAAATCATCCAAGGCTTTAATCTGCGTTAAAAATGGCTCTAGCTTCGACAAGGGCAATGCACTTGGTCCGTCACATTGTGCATTATCTGGATCTGGATGTGCCTCTAAAAACAATCCAGCCAGCCCGGTAGCCATACCAGCTTTAGCCAACTCGCCAACTTGCTCACGGCGACCACCAGAGGCAGCACCTAATGGATCGCGACACTGTAGCGCGTGGGTAACATCAAAAATAACTGGCGAACCATTACTAACTTTTTTCATGGTACAAAAACCTAGTGTATCAACCACCAGGTTGTCGTAACCAAAGTTACTGCCACGTTCACACAGAATGATCTTGTCATTGCCGCACTCAGCAAACTTATCAACAATATTGCCCATTTGTGACGGGCTTAAAAACTGAGGTTTCTTTACGTTAATTACCGCGCCCGTTTTAGCCATTGCTTCAACCAAGTCGGTTTGGCGTGCTAAAAAGGCAGGTAGTTGAATAACGTCTGCCACTTCAGCAACTGGAGCAGCTTGTGCTATTTCATGTACGTCGGTAATCACCGGAATAGAGAACTGCTGCTTAATCTCTTCTAACAAACGTAAGCCCTGCTCCATGCCTGGGCCACGGTAAGAATGCACTGATGAACGGTTTGCTTTATCAAACGACGCTTTAAATACGTAAGGAATACCTAACTTGCTGGTTACTTCAACAAAATGCTCAGCAATACGCATCGCTAATTCACGAGACTCTAATACGTTCATTCCGGCAAACAAAGTAAATGGCGCGTTATTGGCTACGGGGATTGCGCCAATATTAACGGTTTTCTGCTGCATGCTATTCCTCTTAATGCAAAATGGCAGGTTGCGAATCCATGGAGTGGATTTGCACCTTTAGTATCTTCGACAATGGGTCGTCGGGACACTGTTCAATAAAATATTCAAAGTCATTAATTGCAACGCTATTGCAATCAAGCTGTTGGTAGATAAACCCTCTGTCACGCATTTCGTGTGGGTCACCAGGCTTTAAGCGTAGTAACACTTGGGAAACCCGCAATGCCTTCTCAAACTCATCTTCGCGTAAACAGGCACTCTTTAATTCGCCCAGCCAGCGCTCTGTCACTTGTGAAGAGCTAATCGGTTCTAAGTTGTCACTCAGTAATCGAGCCAAGTTGCCTTTATGTCCGCGATGAATCACTTCAAGTTGGCTTAGGCTTTTTTGCTCACCCGCAAAGGCATCAAAATAGATAAATCTATCGGTCAGCTTTACAGCCAAAATTGTTTGTGCCGGAAAGGCTAAGGCGTGACATTCAATATCGAGTTTACGGGCAAAGTAATGCAGTAACACCGCTAAACTGGTGCCATTACCACAACGCCGACTCAAGGCATCACTAATCAACCAGTTCTTACTGTGATAGTAAGACTGCCAATCACTGCTGAAGCCCAAGTCTTTATAAAAAAGCGTTTTGAGCTGTTCAAATCGAAGCTCAACCGTGTCTTCTAATGGGTTGAGTTTGAGCCAATCTAACCACAGCCTATGCAAGGTTTTACGGACCAACGCAAAGGACTGCCCAGTGATCTCTTCTTCAATACCTAAAATGCGAAAAATCACTCGTTTTCTTTCCTTACTTTATTCTTTTACTGGCAGCGCTAATCCAGAACCACATTAGCCACTAAACCGGCCACCGCTTACGCGATCCATTCCGCCATAGTCTTGCTCAGTAAATACATCTTTGAACCCAGCTTGTATTAAAAGCTGCTGAACCGCCGTTTTTTGGTCGTAACCATGTTCTAACATTAACCAACCATCACTTTTTAAGTAGCTTGGTGCTTGTTCAACAATATGTTGAATATCGGCCAAGCCATGCTGCTCTGCGGTAAGCGCTGAGCTAGGCTCAAAGCACACATCACCTTGCGACAAGTGTGGGTCTTGTGGGTCAATATAAGGTGGATTACTTACCACCAAATCAAATTTTTGCTCACTAAAAGGGGCAAACCAAGAACCTTGCCTAACCTCTACATTAGCTAGCTTTAACAGCGCAGCATTCTCTTTCGCCAATGCTGCCGCTTCGTCTCGTAAATCACTGGCATATACACTCGCTTGCGGTAATTCGCTGGCAAGCGCAAGAGCAATGGCTCCAGTGCCGGTTCCTAAGTCGACTATTTTAGTATCGGCGTGATTAATGAGTTTCTTTAGGCTTTGTTCAACTAAAACTTCAGTATCTGGGCGCGGGATCAAGGTTGCAGGAGAGACTTTTAAGGCTAACGACCAAAACTCGCGTGAGCCAACAATATAAGCCACCGGCTCACCCGCTAGGCGTTTGGCCACCAGTTGTTGATAATTCTGCCACTGTTCGGCCGTTAACGTTCGCTCAGGCCAAGTGAGCAAATACGCTTGCTCACATTGCAATACGTGTTGCAAAATCACCTTAGCATCAACCTTCGGTGACTCGCCTCCCGCTAGAGCTTGCTTGGCCCACTCTTGAGCCTGGGCAATACTCGGCAATTTAGCCTTCACCTTCTGCTAATGCCGCCAGTTGATCAGCTTGGAACTCTTGTAGAATAGGGTCAAGTAAGGCCAGTAACTCACCTTCCAATATATCGTTTAAACGGTACAAGGTAAGGTTGATACGGTGATCGCTCACGCGGCCTTGTGGGTAGTTATATGTACGAATACGTTCACTACGGTCACCACTGGCAACCAATTCACGACGCATGCTGGTTTCTTCTGCGCGACGTTTATCGTCTTCTAAAGCTTGCAAGCGAGCCGACAGTACCGACATCGCTTTAGCACGGTTTTTATGCTGTGAACGCTCTTCCTGACACTCCACCACTACGCCTGTAGGTAAGTGAGTCAATCGAATGGCTGAGTCAGTTTTGTTAACGTGCTGACCACCTGCGCCAGACGCTCGGAAGGTATCAACCCGTAAATCACCGGTGTTAATCTCAATTTGCTCAGCTTCTGGAATCTCTGGTAATACAGCAACGGTACAGGCAGAAGTATGAATACGGCCTTGCGATTCAGTTTCTGGTACCCGTTGAACCCGGTGACCACCAGATTCAAACTTCATTAAGCGGAATACATCTTCGCCGTCAATTTTAGCGATCATTTCTTTGTAACCGCCTTGCTCACTTTCGTTAGCCGACATGACCGACATACGCCAGCCCTGCTGCTCTGAAAACTTGCTGTACATACGGAATAAGTTACCCGCAAAAATAGCCGCTTCATCTCCACCCGCGCCTGCACGGATCTCTAAAAATACGCTGCGAGAATCGTTCGGGTCGCGAGGCAATAACAATAACTGCAAGTCATCCGACAAGGTTGCCATGCTTTCTTTAGCTTCGGAGGCTTCCATCTCAGCCATCTCACGCATTTCTGGGTCGTCGTCTTGCATCATCTCGTTAGCCGACTCAAAGTTTTCTTGAGCTTGCTGATAAGCAGTAAAGCAATTTACCACTTCTTCTAACTGCGAATATTCTTTTGTCAGGCCTCTAAAGCGAGTTTGATCAGAAATAATTTCTGGTTCGCCGAGTAATACTTGAACCTCTTGGTAACGCTCTTTCAGGGTTTCAAGTTTTGTTATAATTGACGCTTTCATGCTTTCTCTCTATAAACGCAATATTCCGTCGGCTTTAGCTAGCAACGAAACATCGACCACAAATGGGTTATTTTCTTAGGCCTATAGCCTCTCGTATTACTGCCAGCTCTTCGAGACGACCATCGCGGCCAGCCTTATTAATGGCTTCGGTAGGGGCGTGAATCAACTTGTTGGTGAGTTGGAAGGCGGTTTCGCGAATCACTGTTGCGGGGTCTTTACCGTTGGCTAAAGACTCCATAGCTTTCTCTACTGCGGCATCACGAACTCGCTCGCTATGGCTGCGGTAATCACGAATGGTGGTTACCGACTCTAACGAGCGTAACCAAGCCATAAAGTCTTCACTTTGAGCACTAACAATAAATTCAGCTTGTTCAGCAGCTTCTCGGCGCGAGGCCATATTCTGTTCAACAATGCCTTGTAAATCATCTACGGTGTACAAGTAAGCATCACGCAAATCACCTACTTGTTCTTCAATATCGCGTGGTACTGCAATATCCACCAAAAACATCGGTTGAAAACGACGTTTCTTTAACGCGGTTTCCACCATACCTTTACCAATAATGGGTAAAGGACTGGCGGTAGAACTAATCACGATGTCTGAAGCCGCCAAGTGCTGTGGGATTTCGTTTAGTGTAATGACCTCTGCACCAAACTTATCACCCAAGGTTTTAGCCCGAGATACCGTGCGGTTGGCCACGATTAACTTATTTACACCTTGGTCAACCAAATGTTTAGCCACTAGCTCAATGGTTTCACCAGCACCTACTAACATGACTTTAGACTGGCTAATGTCATCAAAAATTTGTTTCGCCAAGCTCACCGCAGCAAACGCCACTGAAACAGCATTCACGCCAATATCAGTATCAGTTCTCACTTGCTTCGCAACCGAGAACGCTCGCTGAAAGAAACGCTCCAATACGCTGCCCACTGCGCCAGCTTCACGAGATTCGGTATAGGCTTGTTTAATTTGCCCTAAAATTTGCGGCTCACCCAATATAAGAGAATCTAAGCCACTGGCCACACGCATTAAATGCGCTACGGCTTGCTGCTGCTCATATTGATATAAACAGGGCTTAACCTCTTGCTCTGATAACTGCTTGTAGTTAATTAACCATTGCACAACCGCTTGGCAATCTACATCGCCTAAATTGCAATACAGCTCGGTTCGATTACAGGTAGATACAATCACCATCTCCACACCAAGCTGAGTACTAGCGTGACTCAACGCATGGTTGACCTGCTCAGGGCTAAACGCGACTTTTTCACGCAAGCCGACGGGAGCCGATTTGTGATTAATACCTAAGACTTGCAGAGTCATCGTTGTGGGGGGCTTTGCAGCGCCGTTTCCTAATGGGGTAAAAACACAAATTGTACGGGAATGTGGACTTAAATAAAAGAAACTCGCACGTTAAGCAGCGCTTGATGCACTAAATTTAATCTCAATTAGCGACACATCTTTGCTGATAAGCAATTTACAGCAAGCACCTTGAACTTTTATACTGCAAAAAAAAGTCGGAATCACTGTGCGCCAACTCGTTTTTATCATCATCTTTGCGATGAGCTTAACCGCTTGTACCATTGCACCACCTATTAGCACTGAAAACAGTGAATGGGATAGCCATTTAGCCGATCTCAATCGCTTAAACAACTGGCAATTGAGCGGCAAAATAGCGTTTATTAGCGACGCCTCACGCCAAGCGGCCAATCTTTATTGGCAACAGCAAGGCGACAAAAGCATTTTAAGAATTAACGGCCCCTTAGGAATACAAGGTATAGAGCTGCACTACCAACCTGGAAAAGTATGGGTAAAAACCAAAGACGAAGAATACTCAGGTAAAGATGCGCAATTGTTAGTTCACCGGCTCACTGGCTGGCAGGTTCCTGTTGAACAACTCCCTAAGTGGCTACTGGGCATACCCACTCAAAATGACTACCAGCTAAACCCTCAACACCGTTTGGCAGGTTTTACCACCGATGAGCAGTGGGAAATTAGCTATGTTAATTACGCCCAATACAATACGCATACCCTGCCCCGCCAATTAGAGATGCGCTCGACCGACAATTTACTAAAACTCAATATTCATAAATGGCAGATTAATGACTCAACAAGCAACTAGTGGCCCGTGGTTATCACCCGCCAAACTTAATCTCTTTTTATACATCACTGGCCAACGTGACAATGGCTACCATGACTTACAAACCTTGTTTCAATTTATTGATTGCTGCGATCAGCTTTTTTTCACGCCAAATCAATCGGGCAGCATTGAGTTAAATAGCCAATTAGATTTTCCGGCGGAAGACAACTTGGTGGTGAAAGCCGCCCGCCTTTTGCAGCAATATAGTCATATTCAACAAGGGGTAAGTATTACCCTAGATAAACACTTGCCAATGGGCGGCGGAATTGGTGGCGGCTCGTCAAATGCCGCAACCACCTTGCTGGTGCTTAACCACTTGTGGAAATGCAACTTAAGCCTCGATCAACTAGCCACTTTAGGTTTGCAACTTGGCGCCGATGTGCCTATTTTTATTCATGGTCATAGTGCGTTTGCCGAAGGCGTGGGAGAACAACTACAAAACGTAGTTGTAGCAGAACCATGGTATGTGGTTTTGCATCCGCAAGTGCATGTTTCTACAGAAAGTGTATTTGGTCACCCTCTCCTACCAAGAAACACCGCAAAGCGAAGCTGGCAACAATTAGTTAACAGTGATTGGCAAAATGATTGCCAAGAAATTGTGGCTAAAGTTTATCCGGAGGTTGCACAAGCTCTTAGCTGGTTGTTAGAATACGCGCCGTCGAGGATGACAGGAACAGGTTCTTGTGTTTTTGCCGCCTTTGATACAGAGCGTGAAGCCTTGTCAGTGCTAGAAAAACGCCCTAAAAATGTTTCTGGTTTTGTGTGTAAAGCCTGTAATCAATCGCCCTTACATGAGCAGTTGAAAAACGAAAAAACACTCGAAAACACCGCAGGAGCTTAAGAAATTTCATTCTTAGGTTCTTAAAAAACGTAACGCTCTATTGACCCGATAAATCTGAGGTTTCCATCGTGCCAGACATGAAACTCTTCGCCGGTAACGCCACGCCCGAACTTGCCCAGCGTATTGCTGATCGCCTCTATACCACCCTAGGTGATATTTCAGTAGGTAGATTCAGTGATGGCGAGATTAGTGTACAAATCAACGAAAACGTTCGTGGTGGAGACATTTTTGTTGTCCAATCCACTTGCGCTCCAACTAACGACAACGTCATGGAGCTGATTGTAATCGTTGATGCTCTACGTCGTGCCTCTGCGGGTCGTATTACTGCGGTAATTCCCTACTTTGGTTATGCTCGTCAAGACCGTCGTCCACGTAGTGCACGTGTGCCAATTACTGCGAAAGTAGTAGCAGACTTCCTATCGAGTGTAGGTGTTGACCGCGTACTTACTGTTGATCTTCACGCCGAACAAATTCAAGGTTTCTTCGACGTACCAGTAGACAACGCTTTTGGTAGCCCTGTACTACTGCAAGACATGCTAGACAAAAACCTAGAGTCTCCAGTAGTAGTATCACCTGATATTGGTGGTGTTGTACGTGCTCGCGCCGTGGCTAAAATGCTTAACGACAGTGACCTGGCCATTATCGACAAACGTCGTCCACGTGCCAACGTAGCGCAAGTAATGAACATCATCGGTGACGTTGATGGTCGTGACTGCATCATGGTTGATGACATGATTGATACTGGCGGTACCTTGTGTCAGGCAGCAGCAGCACTTAAAGCTAAAGGTGCTAAGCGCGTATTTGCTTATGCTACTCACCCAGTATTCTCGGGTAACGCTGCGCAAAACATTACAGAGTCAGCCTTAGATGAAGTAATTATTACTGACTCTATTCCGCTAGCCGATGAAATGCGCAACGTAGAGAAAGTTCGTCAACTATCTCTAGCGCCAATGCTTGCAGAAGCAATTCGTCGCGTCAGTAACGAAGAGTCAATCTCAGCAATGTTCTAAGTAACATTCAGCGAAATATTTTAAAAAGCGCGGTAATGTGAATTACCGCGCTTTTTTATTGGCTTTCAAAAACGCCAATGGTAGAATGCCGCGCCTTTTGAATTGAAGTGGGTCAGTGCTAGTCACTTTTTCACTGTTCAACAAGGTACTGGTTAGAGTTTGGTCGCGAAACTTTAGCCTCATTTTTTTATTTGGAGAAACACAAATGTCTAACATTAAACTTGACGCTGAGCTGCGTACAGACCTAGGGAAAGGTGCGAGCCGCCGCCTACGTCACGAAGAAAAAGTTCCTGCTATCGTATACGGTGCTGGTAAAGATCCTGTATCAATCACTCTTGCACAACGTCACGTGATGAAAGCGCAAGAAGCTGAAGCGTTTTACTCAAGCATCATTACTTTGAATGTTGCTGGTGAAGCCGTAGACGTATTAGTAAAAGACATGCAGCGTCATGCATTTAAGCCACGTGTACAACACATTGACTTCCAACGTGTTGACAATACTAAAGCTATCCACAAAGCAGTTCCTCTACACTTCTTAAACGAAGAGTCAGCAGAAGCAGTTAAGAATGGCGGTAAAGTACATCACTTGGCAACAGAGATCGAAGTTAGCTGTCTAGCTAAAGATCTTCCAGAGTACATCGAAGTAGACGTAGCTAACCTAGAACTAGGTAACTCTCTACACATCTCTGACATCACTCTACCTGCTAACGTAACATCGGTTGAATTAGCTAAAGGTGAAAACCACGACCAAGCTGTAGTATCTATTACTACGCCTAAAGCTGTGGCTGAAGAAGCTCCTGAATCTGAATCTGATTCTGAAGAAGTAGCTACTGAAGAATAGTGATAAACGATATTCGTTTACTCGTGGGCCTGGGTAATCCAGGCCCCGAATATGATTCAACTCGCCACAATGCTGGCGCCTGGTTAGTGACTCAGCTAGCCAATAATCATCACGTCCAATTAAAACCAGACAGTAAACATTTCGGACTCACCGGCCGTATTCAACTCGCCGATCAAGAGTTACGTTTGTTAATCCCCACAACGTTTATGAATTTAAGCGGCAAATCTGTTGCTTCTTTAGCTAAATTTTATCGCATAGAGCTTGAGCAAATTATGGTTGCTCACGACGAACTTGATATGCCACCGGGCGTAGCGCGCTTCAAAAAAGGTGGTGGTCATGGTGGTCACAATGGGCTTCGCGACATCATCAGTAAATTTGGCAATAACAAAGATTTTCATCGTTTGCGGATAGGTATTGGACATCCCGGTCACAAAGACCGTGTTTCAGGTTATGTCTTAGGTAAAGCACCTAAAGCCGACCAAGAACTGATTGATGATGCAATTGATGAAGCGGTGCGCAGTACCGATATTTTGCTTAAAGATGGTTTAAGCAAAGCAATGAATCGATTACATAGTTACAAAGCGGGCTAAGCCCCTTAAACAAATAGGTATTATTATGGGATTTAAATGTGGCATCGTTGGTTTGCCAAACGTAGGCAAGTCGACCCTTTTTAACGCTCTGACACAAGCCGGCATTGAAGCTGCTAACTTTCCATTTTGTACTATTGAGCCAAACACTGGCGTAGTACCTGTTCCAGATACGCGTTTAGACGCCCTGGCAGCCATTGTGAACCCACAACGTATTCTTCCTACCACCATGGAATTTGTAGACATTGCAGGTTTGGTAGCGGGCGCATCTAAAGGCGAAGGCTTAGGGAATAAATTCCTAGCCAACATTCGCGAAACCGATGCAATCGGTCACGTAGTGCGTTGTTTCGAAAACGACAACATCGTTCACGTAGCGGGTAAAGTAGACCCTGCAGAAGATATCGACACCATTAACACTGAGTTAGCGCTGTCTGATTTAGATACCTGTGAAAAAGCTCAGATCCGAGTCGCTAAGAAGGCCAAAGGTGGCGACAAAGACGCCAAGTTTGAAGCCGAAATTTTAGTAAAAGTGCAAGCGCACTTAGAAGCAGATTTAATGCTACGCAGCTTAGACTTAAGCAAAGAAGAACAAGCAGCCATTGCTTACATGAACTTCTTAACTGCTAAGCCAACGATGTACATCGCCAACGTTAACGATGACGGTTTTGAAAACAACCCTTACTTAGATAAAGTAAAAGAAATTGCAGCGGCAGAAAATGCAGTTGTGGTAGCGGTTTGTGCCGAAATTGAAAGCGAGATTGCCGAACTAGACGCTGACGAAAAAGCTGAGTTTATGGACGAGATGGGCTTAGAAGAGCCTGGCCTAAACCGCGTTATTCGCGCTGGTTACGAGCTACTTGATCTACAAACCTACTTCACCGCAGGTGTAAAAGAAGTTCGCGCATGGACAGTACCTGTTGGTGCTACTGGCCCACAAGCAGCTGGTAAGATTCATACCGACTTTGAAAAAGGCTACATTCGCGCTGAAGTCGTTGGTTACGATGACTACATCGAACATAAAGGTGAGTCTGGAGCCAAGGTAGCGGGTAAATGGCGCCAAGAAGGTAAAACTTATGTGGTAAAAGATGGTGATGTGATTCACTTCTTATTTAACGTATAAGCCCAAACCCATCAAAAAAGCCAACCTCGAGTTGGCTTTTTTATTAGCGCCAGCAAATTTCAAACTTACTTCACCGCATTAGCCAGTACGTTCTATCCTACAAACTTCACTTTCAAGCTGCTGTACTTTAGGTTTTAGCCAACCCCTAACCTAGCTAAACGAGACTTGGTTTACTTTCAGCCCTACCCACTTGCCTTATACTTCATCCATTTGAACCCAATATCTTACTAACTGGCTCACCACATCTTCAATTAAGCAATAATGAATGTTTCAAGCCGCATAAATGCAAAGGCTAAAAACTAAACCTTTCATTAACCAAAATCGGCAATTGCACATAAAGCAAACAGGCATATTGAACAAACAGCCAGCATCGCGTACACAAACTGCACAAACAAACTTTTTTGCGGTTTTTTGGCAAAAAAACGGTTGACGCTATTGGGTCTGATACGCATAATACGCGCCGTTAACAACGCAAAGCGTCGTTCACAAGGCTATGTAGCTCAGCTGGTTAGAGCACAGCACTCATAATGCTGGGGTCGCAGGTTCAAGTCCCGCCATAGCCACCA
>NZ_JAUORQ010000025.1:0-25259 GCF_030548085.1 Agarivorans sp. 2_MG-2023 | reverse complement strand
TGCGGGAGCTGGATTTGAACCAACGACCTTCGGGTTATGAGCCCGACGAGCTACCAGACTGCTCCATCCCGCGTCCGTTTAATGCGGGGCGGATAGTACGCAGAGAGCTTCGATATTACAAGAGATTATTTGCTAAATGTTGCTGATTGCCGATTATTTATCCGTATGAGGCTTTTACTACTGATCCGTACTAAAACAGGTATAATCCACGGGTTAAATAAATAGAGTATAAAAATGGCTGATTTTTTCGCTTCGACCGCTAAAGGTTTAGAAAGCTTATGTTTAGATGAATTAAAGGTGTTAGGCGCACAAGAGTGCAAACAAACGGTTGCCGGTGTGAGTTTTACCTGTGATTGGCCAACGGCTTATAAAATTTGTATGTGGTCACGTGTCGCGTCGCGTATCTTGTTACGTTTGGTTGAAACCCAAGCCGACAACGTAGATGAACTTTACCAAGCCGCATACTCGATACCTTGGAATAAGTATTTCAACGTCGATCAAACATTTTCAGTGCATTGCAGTGGAACCAACCACTATATAGACAATAGCCAGTTTGGCGCACTAAAAGTTAAAGACGCCATTGTTGATCAGTTTAATAAAACAGTGGGATCTCGTCCTAACGTAGCTAAAACCGATGAAGACGCACGAATAGTGGTGCGCTTGGCAAGCAAGTACTTAGCTATTTCTATTGATTTATCTGGTGCATCGTTACACCGCCGTGGGTACCGTACCGAGCAGGGTGAAGCGCCAGTTCGAGAAAACTTAGCGTCGGCATTGGTCACCAGAAGTAATTGGCAAGAGAAGTATCTAATCGACCCAATGTGTGGCTCAGGTACTATTCTTATTGAAGCTGCGATGCAAGCAGCAGACATTGCGCCAGGCCTTAATCGTAGTTTTGGTTTTGAACGTTTAAGTAACTTTGCCAAATTTGCATGGAACGATATTCAAGCAGACGCAAATGCTCGTGCAGAAACGGGCTTGGCCAACTGTAAGCAGCGTTTGATTGGTTACGACATCGACAGACGTATGGTAGCCGTAGCTAAAGCTAACATTGAACGCGCCGGTTTAAGCGATATTATCTCTGTTCACGTTCATGATGCAGCAAATTTGCCGGCAGCACCTAATGAACCGGGTTTGATTTTATCTAACCCTCCTTATGGTGAACGCCTAGGCGAATTAACCAAACTTATCGGCTTGTTTTTATCCTTTGGCGCCAGCGTAAGAGAGAATTATCCTGGTTGGCGTTTATCTTTATTTACCGCAGCACCTGAATTACTGGATTACTTACGTTTACGCAGTGATAAGCAATATAAGTTTTTAAACGGTGCTCTCAACTGTGTACTGAAAATCTATCAAATAGGCGAGGGCGGGCAAGGCTCGCAACGTAAATACGCCGAAGACTTTGTTAACAGACTACTAAAAAACAAAAAGAAACTGCAAAAATGGATTAAGCGAGACAACATCACTTGTTACCGTTTATACGATGCAGATCTGCCTGAATATAACGTAGCTGTAGATTGCTACGATGATTATGTCATTGTTCAAGAATATAGAGCGCCAAAAACCATTGAGCCAGCTAAAGCTCGCCGCCGTTTAATGGATTTGCTTACTGGCTTGTTACAAAGTGATTTAGTAGCCAATGACAAGTTAGTTATCAAACAGCGTTCGCAACAGAAAGGTCGCCAGCAGTATGAACGTAACAGCGATGAAAAAGAGCGCTTTGTTGTTCAGGAATATGGTGCGCAGTTTTACGTTAACTTAACCGATTACTTAGATACCGGCTTGTTTCTCGACCACCGCAACATGCGCCACTATATTCAGCAAAACAGTAACAGCAAATCGGTACTAAACCTGTTTGCCTATACTGGGTCAGCAAGTGTGCATGCTGCCATTGGCGGAGCATCTAAAGTCACCACAGTGGATATGTCGAATACCTACCTTAACTGGGCCAAAGACAACTTCCGGTTAAATCAGTTACCAATTAATAAACATGAGTTTATACGAGCTGATTGTATGGCTTGGCTGAAGACCCAAATATCACAGCGCTGGGATTTAATATTTCTTGATCCGCCTACTTTTTCTAATTCCAAGAAAATGGAAGAAGTGTTTGATATACAAAAAGATCACATTGATTTGCTGGCCTCGGTTTCTCGCTTGTTAAATCCTGGCGGCAAACTGATTTTTTCAAACAACAAACGCCAGTTTAAAATGGATAAAGACGGACTGGCTAAGTTAGGCTTATCTGCCGAAAATATCTCAAGTCAGTCGCTTTCGCCTGACTTCGAACGAAATAAACAAATCCACAATTGTTGGATGATTCACAAGGATTAGTTGTATGACTTGGGTTTTATATAGTACCGATGGATGCCATTTGTGTGAGGACGCTAGAGCATTGATTCTAGCTAACCCCAATATTCATGCATTAACTGAACAAGACATTATTGATGAAGAGTCTTTGGTAGAGCAGTTTCGCTACAGTATTCCGGTGCTTTGTCACGAACCTAGTCAGCAAACAATTAATTGGCCATTTGATGCCAGCCAGTTAGAACAATTTATAGAGAGCTGTACGTGTTAGTAAACCTACAAGATGCGTTGTTAGCGTATGGGGATACTCCCTTGCTAAACAAAGCCAATTTACAGATAAACAAAGCTGAACGAGTGTGTTTAGTAGGGCGCAATGGCGCTGGTAAAAGTACTTTATTGCAAGTTATCGAAGGTGCGGTCTTGCTTGACTCTGGCGTACGTCAATTAGTCAATGACGTAGTTATTACGCGTTTGCAGCAAGATCCACCTGAAGCCAGCGAGCAACGCATCTTTGATTACGTCGCAGAAGGCAAACCACATATTGGTAAGCTACTTAGCGAGTTTCATCATTTAACGTCGAATATCGATGAAAATGCGACTGATCAACAGCTCAACCGCATGCAGCAAGTACAACATGAAATTGATGTTGTAGATGGTTGGAAGTTTGACAGTGAAATACAACGCGTACTCACTACAATGAAGTTGGATGGCGATGCACCGCTGCAAGGTCTTTCTGGCGGTTGGTTACGTAAAGTAGCTCTTGCTAAAGCGCTGGCTGGTGAACCCGATATATTGTTGTTAGATGAGCCGACCAACCATTTAGACATCACAACAATTAAGTGGTTAGAAGAATTTTTACTTAACTTCAAAGCCACCATCGTATTTATCAGTCACGATAGGGAATTTATTCGCAAAATAGCCACTAGAATTGTTGATATCGACCGAGGTGTCTTAACCTCATGGCCAGGCAATTACGACACTTATTTGGAAGGTAAAGCTGAATGGTTGCGAGTAGAAGAGGAGCAAAATGCCCTTTTTGACAAACGCCTTGCAGAAGAAGAGTCTTGGATCCGCCAAGGCATTAAAGCACGAAGAACCCGTAATGAAGGCCGAGTGCGTGCCTTGAAAGCGATGCGCAACGAGCGCAGTGAGCGGGTTAATCGCCAAGGTAATACTAAAATGCAAATCGACGATGGTTTGCGCTCAGGTAAAATCGTATTTGAAGCAGAAGGGCTTACCTTCTCGTACCCGAATGACGATTATCCCATTATCTCGCCAATAGACTTATTGGTTATGCGAGGCGATAAAATTGCCTTAGTTGGCGCAAACGGGTGTGGTAAATCTACCTTAATTAAAATCTTACTTGAACAGTTAACCGCTAGTGGGGGGAGTGTAAAAGTAGGAACAAAATTAAGCGTTGCTTATTTCGACCAATATCGCCAAGAGTTAGACCCAGATAAAACACTGTTAGACAATTTGGCCGGCGGCAAGCAAGAAGTAGAAATTAATGGCGGGAAGCGCCATGTTATGGGCTACTTGCAAGATTTTTTGTTTCACCCTAAACGTGCATTTACACCGGTTAAAGCGCTGTCTGGTGGTGAAAAAAATCGCTTAATGTTAGCAAAACTATTTTTAAAACCCGCTAACTTGCTGGTTTTAGATGAACCAACCAATGATTTGGATGTCGAAACGCTGGAGTTACTAGAAGAATTGGTCAGTCAGTACCCAGGTACTGTGTTGTTAGTAAGCCACGATCGTAGCTTTATTGACAATACCGCTAGCCATGTTTGGCATTTTGACGGTAAAGGTAACGTGAGTACTTATGTGGGTGGTTACTCAGAAGTAGAGCGCTACATTGAAAGCCAAAATAAGCTAGCTCCAATAAAGCCGACAGAAAAATCTGATGTTGTAAACCGTGCAGGTAAACAAACTAAGAAGCTGTCATATAAATTAAAACTTGAACTTGACCAGTTACCTGAAAAATTGGAAGCTGCGGAAAACTTAGTCGAAAAACTACAGCTCGACGTTAACGAACCGGAGTTTTTTAACCTAGAACAGGATCTGGTTCAACAGACACTAAATAGTTTAGCCAGTGCAGAAGAGGCTTTAGAAAACCTCTATTCGCGTTGGGAAGAATTGGAAGAACTAAAAAATTCATGAAGAAGTCTATTTTAAATTGCTCATTGAGCTTAGCATTCGCGCCTTTATTGTTGTCAGCAGGGTTTAGTCATGCTGCGCAAACCGAATCTTATTACTTAGTTGAAGAAATTCCCTTAGAAGCGGCTAACGGGCTTGCTGAAGGTGATGGCAACATCAACGTGACCGCTGCAAGTGAAGATGGTAACTACGTAGCGGGTAATGCCTTAACGTTTAGAAGTCCATTTCGCTTTTATGATTTTTCTGACCGCACTACCTTTGATTATGGTTGCCAATATGCGAGCGAAGTGTGTAACTTGTTTTATTACGGGACGGGCAGCTTTTACGAGTTATACCGCGACAGACTAAGAGACCAAAGTAGTAAACTGTATAAATCGAATGTATTAGCTTTTATTAGCGAACGAAATATTTCTGGGGCTCATACAGACGGAAAAAACATACCACCGTTACCGACGTGGGATACCGTTAATGAAAAACTCTATGTTTTCGATGATATAAGTAACGACACTTATACTACGGATACTCGAGTAAATAGTATTAATGGGGAGTTAGGTTGGGCCGTGGGGTACGATTCTTCGCCCTTCACAAGCGATACAGGCTCCAGCTATGCACGAGACTTCATTCAGCGCGGTTTCGCTTACAATTTGTCTACTGAAGCTAAAATTACATTGTTACCTACTGCTTTTAATAGCAGTGGAGATTTAGCAGACGACAAAGGTGGACTGTCTTCAGGTTTACAAATCATAGAGAAAGATGGTCGAACACTGGTCATTGGATTAGCCAGTGTCAGTTATTCAAATTCTGATAGTTTTGGCGAGTGCCAGACTGGTAACCGAGAAAACTATTACCGTTGTTCCGGTTTTCATACTCAAGCTTGGGCATGGGACATTACAGATGCCCTAGATGGGGATCAAGTTACAGGAGAGCTCTTCGTAGATGGCTACGTGCGCTCTAGATACGGTAACGCGCCGAATTTCAATTTGATTAAAGATTATAATGGAGAAGTGTTTGTAGGCACTTCTTCAGACGACGTCTATGACAGTACAAACGGCTCGCGAGGCCGCGCGACATTTTACACCGATAACGGAGATGGAACCTACAAACTTAACAAGATCCCTAATATTGCGATTGATGGAGATAATGATAAGTTTGAAGATTCTGTTACACATACTTGGGCTAACGCCATTAACAACCAGTCTCTAGTGGTTGGTAACTTGCGCTATGTTGAAGTTAAGTCACGTAACCGTCCTGTTGAAGCATTTATTTATGACAACGATGAAAATTCTGAAAACTATCAAGAAGTTAGATGGCCTTTAAGAAACAAACCGTTTTCTGGAGCCAATAGTGAATTTAGCGATATTAACAATAGTGGAATAATCGTTGGTTGGCGTGATGGTGACGGAGAAGAACAGCCTTCTTATAATGGTACTACCCGTCGCCAAACTGGAATGTTGTTAGATTACAATCGCTATCTAGATGGAAATTCTTCTTACACATGGACCTTAAATCAGCTTACGTGTTACGAACAAAACGGTGAACCACAAATCCCTTTATATCGGTTTGAATATGCTACTCATATAAACGACGAGGGTGAGATCTTTGCAAACGGTTACCACTACGAGACGGCAGAAAACTTTGTAAATGGTGTTAATCCACGAGCGGTATTGCTTAAACTGGTTAGAAACCCTGCTGTAACCGATATCGATAATTTAGCGGTGTGTCCACAAATTGAAGACGTTAAGTATGAGCGAAAAGGTGCAAGTAGCCTTTGGTTAGCTTTGCTGCTCTTACCTGTTGTTTTTGTGAGACGTTTCATAAAACATTAATTTGTCTTTTTAGTGCCACATAAAGATCAAATAGTTAGCGAATAGTCAAAAAATTTGTTTTTGATCTTTGTAAATTGTTAAGCGATAGTAGATCAGGAGCCCTAGGGCTCCTGTTTTGTTTTCTGATCTTGATGAGGAAGAAGTCTATGAAAAGACAAAAACGCGATCGTTTAGAAAGAGCGCATGCCAAAGGTTATCAAGCAGGGTTATCAGGAAGGTCTAAAGAGACTTGTCCGTACGGCGGGGCCGACGCAAGGGGTCACTGGTATGGGGGGTGGCGAGAAGCTCTTGAAGAACGCGTTTCAGGATTAGATAACAACTAAAAAAAAGCCCTTTTAAAAGGGCTTTTTTAGGTTAAAAGAGTTATTTAGAAGCTTGAGGTATCAGTGAACAAACCTACTTTCAAATCATTCGCCGAATAGATTTCTCGGCCATCTACTTCAACGACACCGTCAGCAATTCCCATCACTAGCTTACGCATAATTACGCGTTTCATTTTGATGCGGTAAGTGACTTTCTTCGCAGTAGGTAGTACCTGACCAGTAAACTTCACTTCACCTACACCTAGAGCACGACCTTTACCTGGTCCACCGCTCCAGCCTAAGAAAAATCCGACTAACTGCCACATAGCGTCTAAGCCTAAACAACCAGGCATTACCGGATCACCCGGGAAGTGGCAATCAAAAAACCAAAGATCTGGGGTAATATCTAACTCGGCTATAATCTCACCATTGCCAAACTCGCCGCCTTCATGCGTAATCTTGAGGATTCTATCCATCATTAACATGTTGGGTGCAGGTAATTTACTATTGCCTTCTCCAAACAAAAGGCCTTGGCTACAATCGAGTAATTCTTGGCGTTCGTAACTAGTTTTGCCTAGTTCTTTTTGCGAAACCTGAGTCATGGATAATACCTTTAAAAAATTTGCCGATACTTTAGCGAACACGTGTGCGCTAAACAAGTCCGATGTCCAATTAATTTATCAGAGTTTGAATAAACGAGTAATTCTCTTTATTAAACAAGCTAGGAGGCTAGGTTCTCCATCATCTATATTTATTCGTTTGAATATTTTTCCATAAACTGAATCCGGTTCATAAAGTTCGCCTGCAGGCACACCAAATACCAGTTTAGTCGCTTGCTCAATAGTCTCTACTGTATAAACGCTAAACAGACCGTTTGAACAAGCGTCTAATAAGTCTTTACTAAGATTAAGCTGACCTAGGTTGGCGCTAGGAATAATAGCCGTCACAGGAGTATTTACTCCCTTAGTTCTAGCAACTCGATAAAAGCCTTCTAATTTTTCATTAATCCCGCCAACTGCGAGTACATTACCTTGTTGATCTAAGGAGCCGGTAACAGCTATATGTTGAAAAATTGGCAACTCAGATAAGGCACTGAGTAAAACCAATGCTCCAGCTAGAGAGGCACTATCGCCATCTATTTCATGATAAGACTGTTCAAATACTACGTTGCCGGAATAGGGGAAATGATGTTCTTTAGCAAATAATTGAGTCAGAAACCCTTGAATGATCATCATTGATTTAGCATGAATGTTACCCGCTAATTCAGATTTTCGTTCTACATCAGTAAAATCACCGTCTCCTTGAAAAGCGTTAGCCGTGATCCTAATCGGTTCTCCAAATGAGAGGCCTAAGCCATTAAAATCAATAACCGACAGACCGTTTATTTGACCCACTTGTGTTCCGCTTAAACAAATGTGGGTTTGACCGTCTCGATAAGACAGGTCACTAAAACGTTGCTGACTGTTGATATTGTTGCCTAAGGTTAATAAAGCTTGCTCAAAACCAGCTTCGTTATGGGCTAAGCCTAAATGATTAAGGCGCTTTAAAGGATTGAGTATCTGGTTTAAACCCAAACTTAGTAAGGCATTATGCTCACAGAGTTTTGCTGCAAAAGACAATACCGGCTGGTATAACTCGTGGGACAATTGCGGTAGATCCAATTGCTGTAACTCATAATTTAATTGGCTAAGGTAACAATTAATCAAGTCGGGATTTGTTGCTACCTCGCTCAATAGCTCTGTTTCTGCGATGCTTAATTTGCTTAACTCTGGGTCCAGCTCATACAAATCCGATACGGCAATCGCATTACCCGAAATAATCAACTTAATACGCAAAGGTAAGTCACTAGCCTGCAAATACTTTTTATCAGAGTCTACTTTTGACCAAGCAAGGGTTTGGTCTTTAAAGCTAGCTTTTAGTTCAAACCAAAGTTTAGGGTCGGCTAATACATCTTCAGCATTTAAAACTAATACGCCATTGTTGCCTATGTGGAGTTGCCCTAAAGAAATGTTATTCAAATCATATGGATAGTTAGGGTGAGGAGTAAGTAATTGGCCAAACAAACTTACCCGGGTAAACTCTGTGCAAAATACCGCAGCGTGATTGGTTTCCCACGCTTTGTAAAAAGCACTGCAGTTAACGTTTTCAGGATTTTCCTGCAAGAAGCGAAATAGCCTTTCTAGAGCCTGAACAAAAGTTGCTTCAATAGATTCATCCACAAGTTTTTGCAAAATTGAACTTAGCGACTGCTTATTGTTTTCTTCTAAGAATTGCATATCTTCAGCGAATTCTGTCGCTAGCAATTCTGAACTAAAGTCTTGTTTTAATAACTCTTTAAAGGCATCAATCGCTTGATTGAATGCCTTTAGTTGTTTAGCGCTAATCTCAAAACTTAAAGGTCGATTAAGTTGCTCCGGGTTAGCCAAGATAACGTAAGCTTTTGCTGCTCGCCTAGCATCACCACTATCGAGTAAGCTTTTAATAATAGCTTGTTCATCTAAAAAACTCGGCGACTGACAAATCATGAGTGATTTATCAAAATTTGTTGCAAGAAAATAATCAAAACTGGCTTTAGCCACGGGCATTAGATTTGACCATTGCAACTCAGCACAAGGCTCAATGTTGCTTAAATCAAAACTAGGGCGTAACTTTTCAATCGATAGGGCTAAATCAGTCAAATTGGTTTTCCGTTAAACGTACAAATTCTTGTGTGTAGTAATTATTAGCTAAAACAGTTTGTTACAGTGTCTTATAAGACAATAGCTGCAATCCAACCAAAAACCAACAAGGGTAGGTTAAAGTGTAAAAATGTGGGCACTACGGTATCCCATATGTGGTCGTGCTGACCGTCGCTATTTAGACCCGCTGTAGGCCCTAGAGTGGAATCTGAAGCCGGAGACCCCGCATCACCTAACGCTGCAGCTGTGCCAACTAATGCTACAGTTGCGAGATCCGAAAACCCCAGTGACAAAGCCAATGGAACATAGATAGCTGCAATAATAGGAATTGTTGAGAAAGACGAGCCAATTCCCATGGTGATGAGCAGACCCATTATAAGCAGTACTGCTGCGGCAAACATTTTGTTCGAGCCTAATATTTGCCCCGCATTAGCTACTAATTCAGGCACGCCACCGGTCGCTTTCATCACCCCCGCAAAACCATTAGCGGCAATCATGATGAATCCGATTAATGCCATCAGTTTTACGCCTTCCACGAATAAATCTTGGCTGCTTTGAGGGCGTAAACCAGCGGCGGTTGTAAGCATTAAAAAGCCACAAAGCGCGCCAATAATGATGGATTCGGTATAAACGTTAATCGCAAGCGCCAATAAGATAATGACAACATTCATTATCAAGCGGCCCTTGCTCACGGGTACTGATGTTTGTGTTTCTGATTCAGTTGGAATTAGCTCAACAGTCTTGTATTGACGAGGTTTTCTGTATGAGACAAAAATTGCAGTGAGTAAACCCACTATCATTCCTATAGCTGGGATTGTCATCGCTTTAGGCAGTTGGCTGCGTTCAATTACTAAACCAGCACTTTCAATATTGGAATGTAAAAGTTGATTCAAAAAGATACTACCAAACCCATAGGGCAGCCACATGTAGGTGGTCACTAGGCCAAAGGTAATACAGCAGGCAATGATCCGCCGGTCAATATTCAGTTGATTAAAAGCCGCGAGTAGTGGCGGAATTAAAATAGGGATGAAAGCAATATGCACGGGCACTAAGTTTTGCGAACTGACAGCCATTAAGATAATAGCCACCAGCATTAGCCATTTTACTCGAGATAGGTGTTTATCTCTGTTTTTGTCCACTGTAGAGACAATTTTGTTTGCAATAAGGTCGGTTAAACCACTACGTGATATTGCGACTGCAAATGCACCTAACAATGCGTAACTGAGCGCAATTTGCGCGCCATCACCTAGGCCAGCTTCAAAGCTGGCAATGGTCTCCGCTAAGCTCATATGAGAAAGCAAACCGCCCACCATAGCACTTACCGACAAGGCAAGTACTACATTCACTCTTAACAAGCTTAATAACAACATCAAGCAGACCGAGATAACCACAGGGTTTAGCATTTATAATTCCAATTTAGTCTTGTTCGTCTTGCTGAGGGAGCGGCCAGCCGCCAAGGTGTTGCCATTTGTTCACAATTAAACAAAACAGCTCTGCAGTTTTTTGTGCGTCATAAAGGGCTGAGTGTGCTTCTTCGTTATTGAAATCTAAACCCGCTTCTTTACACGCTTTGGCCAACACCGTTTGCCCTAGCGCTAAAGCGCTGATACTGGTTGTGTCAAAGCTAACAAAAGGATGGAAGGGGTTTCGTTTTATATTGCAACGCTCAACCGCAGCGTTAAAAAAGCCCATATCAAACGCCGCATTATGCGCAACCATGACTGCTCGATTACAGCCGTGTGACTTGAGCGCTTTGCGAATCGGCTTAAACATGTCTTTTAGCGCAAAGTCTTCACTTACTGCGCCACGCAATGGGTTTTCTGGATCTATACCAGTAAACTCCAATGCCGCTTTTTCTAGGTTTGCGCCTTCAAAGGGCTCTACGTTGTACTGAATACTCTCAAGTACATACAATTGGCCGTTTTCATCGAAGCTAAGTAAACAAGCTGCAATTTCAAGCAGGGCGTCAGTTTTTGCATTAAAGCCTGCTGTTTCGATGTCGATAACAACAGGGTAATAGCCTCTAAAGCGGCTAGACATTAGCTGGGTAGTGAGTTCTGTTATGGTCATAATGTGGGTAACTAAATACGGAAGCGCGCATTATTACAAAAGCGGCAAAGAATCGCGAATTTGCTTTAAAGATTATTGGCCAGATGCCGATAATTTGTAGAGAAGAGAGGATTTCTGCTAATGAAACGTTATTTATTGTTGCCTTTGGCGCTGTGCGCATTGTCGGCTCAAGCCAATGTACGAAACTATTCCGCGTCACTTGATGACTCGACATGGGTGATTTCAAACAAAACCCCCATTGAATGCAGAATGGATCACTTCATTCCTGCTTTTGGCGTTGCTAGTTTTGTTAGTCGCGCATCTAAAAGCGTAAATCTCGATTTCTACCTCGACATGTACAAAATTTCGGCTGAAACTCACCAAGTCTCTTTACGCAGTGTTCCTCCACTGTGGAAGCCAGGTGCAAGTTCAAAAAAAATCAGCGAACTGTCGTTTTACCAACAGTTTGATGGATATGTAAACGCGCAGCCCGCTTGGAGAATGTTGAGTGAGTTAGAAGACGGGAATGTGCCTACCTTCTATTTCGATGATTGGTATGCCAATAACAATACCACCGCAGTGGGCATTTCCTCGATTAATTTTAAAACCCAATACAACGATTTTTTGAAGTGTGTAGGGCGCTTGTTACCCTATTCTTTTGATGACATTGCGTTTACGGTTTTAACTTATCAATCCAATAGTAATGAATTAACTCCTCGCTCTAAAAAACGTTTGCAGCTAATTGGTGATTATGTAAAACACGATCCTGAGATTGATGTGGTATTAGTAGATGCTTATACCGATAGCTATGGTGGTAAATGGATTAACCAAGAACTATCAGAAAAGCGAGCAACAAAAGTTAGAGATTACTTTAAATCTAGTGGTCTAGATGAAAGTGTTATTGAAGTATCTGGTCATGGTGAACGTCGCCATGTAGCACGAAACGATAATACTATGGGAAGAGAGCGAAATCGCCGAGTGGTGATCTCTTTAGGTAAAGATTTACTTTAATTATTCTATAAAGAAAAAGTTGAACGTAACGTCAGCTTTTTCTTTAAGCCTCAATTGGCTTCTATTATACTGCTGCCAAAGTGTTACTTTCTATAAAACAAGTCAAACAGACACTAAAACGCATAGAAGAATATATACTTAGCAGGCTGAGGAAGAAAACTAATTTAAACAGTTTACTGTGATTCTACGCTAATCGTTGTCTATGATTTATACTCCCCTTTCAGAAATTAACCTTAACGGAAAAATGCATTCGCGCCTTAACTTTTTTCGTCAGTTAACTGAAAAAATACGTTAAAATGACTTCAGGTTAAGCTAGGTTGTTATTGATATTCCATTCTACTACTCAACATCGAGCCTATTAGCTAAGCTGAGTATAAACTAATTGTGTATTGACCTTGCTCTGCTTTCAGGGATTGGTATCCTTATGATATTTGCAAGGTAACTTAAATGGTGGACGATTTCATTAATACTTTGAATACTTTAATTAAGGAAATTTCTGAAAATTATACAGATAGAGAAAGCCGTTTAAATAGGTTAGATTGGGACTCGTTTTCAACAGTTTATTACTGGAACACTAATTTTTGGAAAGGTGTGGGTGGAGAATCGTTCGACACATACTATAAAATATATAGAGAATATGAGCTTTCTTTATTTGAAACTAGCATTACCAGGGTTGCCGGAGTGAGATACCCAGACAAACTATCTCAGTTTACTAAGTTGTCTAATTCTTACATGAACAAAAACTGGAATGATTATCTAGTTGAAAGACAGTTGGTGCTTGATGAAATTAGAGTCAATCTAGCCAAAGAGAAAATAAAAAGACGTTGCGTCTTACCAGAGGAACTCCTTACTTCAAGTTTTTCATGTAGGAAAAAAATAATTAAAACTGTTTTAGATGATAAATTAAGAAAACACTATTTTTTCTATGATAAACAAATATCATCACGTAATTTTGTTTGTTATTCCCGTAGTTTTGGAAAAGGTAGTAAGGTAGTTTTCTTTGTGTCTTTAGAATCTATTGTTAACAATATCTCTCATGGTTGTGACTTTTTTAAAGTAGAACCAATAATAGCTATATCTTTGGATGGAAAGGAAATTACATCGAGATTATATTTCCATTATATATTTCCTACTTTCGGTTTTCCATTTGGTAATTTTTATACCAACTGTTGGGACAATGAAGACCTCTTTTTGAGTATGGAATATTACTGCGTTCTATTTGAGATTTTTCTTCCTGAATTAGAAGGAGTTTGTAAGTGTATTGTAGATCCTTAGTAAGTTGGTAAGAATTGTATATGTAATGTGTCATTACAAATCTTGTTTTTCAGAGAACTCACATAGATCTTCAATAATACAGCTTCCACAACGAGGTTTGCGCGCGATACAGGTATATCTGCCATGTAAGATAAACCAATGATGAACATCTACTTTAAATTCAGCAGGTGTCACCTTTAGCATTTTTTCTTCAACTTGATCGACATTCTTGCCCATTGCAAATTTAGTTCGGTTCGCCATTCTGAAAATATGAGTATCAACTGCGATAGTTGGCCAACCAAAAGCTGTGTTTAACACAACATTAGCGGTTTTACGACCAACGCCGGGAAGAGCTTCAAGTGCTTCACGGTTTTCTGGTACTTCGCCACCATGAAGGTTAATTAACATCTCACAGGCTTTAATGACGTTAATGGCCTTGTTGTTATACAGGCCAATGGTTTTAATATAGGTTTTTAAGCCATCGACACCTAAATCAAATATTTGCTGCGCAGTATTGGCCACAGGAAATAACTTATCAGTGGCCTTGTTGACGCTAACATCAGTCGCTTGGGCTGACAATGTTACAGCGACGAGTAATTCAAATGGAGATGCAAAGTTTAATTCTGTTTCAGGCTTTGGGTTATTGTCTCTCAGCCGAGTCAATATTTCTAAACGTTTATCTTTGTTCATGATTGAGGCGTATTTTCCATGTTTGAGGCTTCAACAGGCTGCTTAGTGTAAACTTTAGTGTCGATAATGTTTTTTAAAGCAATGATAAACCCCATTACCAAAAATGCGCCAGGCGGCAGTATGGCAACCAAAAAGTGTTCGTCGAAATTGACTAGCTGAACATACAAAAATGACGACCAATCACCCAGCAACAATTCGATGCCATAGAATAAACTGCCGTTACCTAATAACTCTCTAATCGCGCCGACTAATGCTAATACCAAGCCAAAACCTAGGCCCATCATTAAGCCATCGAACGCGGCCGGTTTTACTTCATTACGTGCCGCAAAGGCTTCCGCGCGACCAATGATGATGCAGTTTGTCACGATCAAGGGAATGAAGATCCCAAGATTTTGATACAAACCATAGGTATAAGCGTTCATTAATAGTTGAATACAGGTAACAAAAGACGCAATCACCATAACAAACACAGGAATACGTATTTCCTTAGCAACCCATTTACGAATTAGCGAAACCGTAGTATTGGAAGCGATAAGCACCAGCATAGTGGCTACACCTAAACCTATTGCGTTAGTTAAGGTCGAGGTCACTGCTAACAGTGGGCATAAGCCAAGTAACTGCACTAAACCTGGGTTATTCTTCCAGAGTCCTTGCCACGCTAGTTTCTTATATTCACTCATATCAAATCCTAATTAGCAGTCAACAGCAGACTGGCGCAGTATTTGTTGATTATTACTGTGATAAATCAGTACGTTTTTAACTGCTTTCACTACCGCGCGAGGAGTAATGGTTGCGCCTGTAAAAGCATCAAATTGTCCACCATCTTTTTTAACTGCCCAGCGAGGGTCTTTTTCTTCTAACAATTTTTGTTGGTCAAATTGATAAATCCAATCTGATTTTCGAGTTTCAACTTTATCGCCTAAGCCCGGTGTTTCGTTGTGTTGTACTACCCGCACACCACTTACCGAACCATCCTCATTGACTCCTACCAGTAGACGAATTGCGCCACTGTAACCGTCTGGCGCAGTCGTTTGATAAACAAATGCTTGAACTTGGCCATCAACACTAATTAAACGAATAGTTTGTGCTTTGTCGCTGCCTAAAAACTGTTGGTTAGTTTCCCGGTAACACCGTTGTTGATAATCATTACCGGCTAACTCTGGAGATAATACTTCGTTTGTTGACCTAAGCAGTTGCTTGGCTACTTGTTCTTCAATGCGTGGTGCAGTGAAGTAATTAACAATGACTACCAGTAAGGTGCAACCGAATGCGAACAAGGCTAACATGCCGGCGTTTTTAGTCATCGAATAGCGCTTACTGCTCATTGTTGCTTCCTTCACCGTAACCATACACTCTCGGTTTAGTAAAATGATCGATCATTGGCACTGCCATGTTACTCAATAGTACTGCAAACGCCACCGCATCTGGATAACCGCCGTAATTACGAATGACAAATACGAGTAAGGCAACCAAACTACCGTAAATAATCCGTCCCTTGTTACTGGTCGCGGCACTCACGGGATCAGTAAGAATAAAGAACGCACCAATCATGGTTGCACCAGAAAACAACTGCAATAAAGTGGGGATAGAGTGGTCTGGGTTAATAGCGCTAGACAGTAAGCTAAGTGCGAGTAAGGTGCCCAAAAAGGCCAAGGGAATGTGCCAACGTATCACCTTCAAATACACCAAGGCGATGCCACCGACTAAGTATGCCGCGTTTATCCATTGCCAACCGATACCGGCGAATCGTCCAAATACTTCATTATTAGCGATCTCAGTAGAGGTAAACCCTAGCGTTAGTTGCGTTTTCATTTCATCTAAGGGGGTTGCAATGGTGTGGCCATCAATACTGGCTATTTGTTTGATGCTAAATCCATCTACAGTATATCCATTGAAGATGAGGGATAGCCCGTCTGCCACGGTTAAGGTTTCATGTAATAAACTTTGCGGTGGCATCCAGCTTGTCATCGTGACAGGGAAAGAGACCAGCAGCAGAACATAAGCTGCCATTGCAGGGTTAAATATGTTGTGGCCTAAGCCACCGTACAAGTGTTTAACCACTAATATCGCAAAACTAGCGCCAATAACGGTAATCCACCAAGGTGCATAAGCTGGAAGAGCAAGGCCGATTAATATTCCCGTTACTAAAGCGCTATTATCACTGAGGGTTGAAAAAACAGGACGCTTGCGCAGCACCATCACTAAGGATTCACTGACAAGGGCAACAGTACTAGCAAGTAATACTTGTACCAGTGTACCTATACCAAAATGCAAGCTTTGAACTAATAAACCGGGCAGTAAACACAGCATTACCCAAAACATTAAAGTCTTGGTCTTCAGTGGCTTTCTAACAAACGGAGAGCTTTGTAGTTTAGTTGTTGTCATTAGATTCATTCTCTTCGCGTTGTTTCTGTTCAGCTACTTTTTTTGCATTAGTCCTCGCCACAGCGGCAGCCACCGCAGGGTTAACCTTTTTAGGTTTATCAGCTTTGACTTCCGAATTCTCGTCTTTATTGATTACTGTATCGTCAGCTCTTTCACTGCTAGCCGCAGCGGCCTTTTTGGCCTTTGCGCGAGCGATAGCTGCGGCAACCGCTGGATTAGCCGATGATTTTACAGCCTCTTCAGGTTCAGCATTGTTTACTTCCTCGGTAGCTACTTGTTGCTCACTAGCTAGCTTTTTGGCTTTGGCGCGAGCGATAGCAGCAGCAACCGCTGGGTTTGCTGAAGATTTTACTGGCTCTTCAGGTTCAGCTTTGTTTACTTCCTCGGTAGCTATTTGTTGCTCAGCAGCAAGCTTTTTGGCTTTCGCTCGAGCGATAGCAGCAACCGCTGGATTGGCTGAAGATTTTACTGGCTCTTCAGGTTTAGCATTGTTTGCTTCCTCGGTTGCTACTTGTTGCTCACTAGCTAGCTTTTTGGCTTTGGCGCGAGCGATAGCCGCAGCAACCGCTGGGTTTGCTGACGATTTTACCGGCGTTTCAGGTTCAGCATTGTTTGCTTCTTCAGTTGTTACTTGTTGTTCACTCGCAAGCTTTTTAGCCTTCGCTCTTGCAATCGCGGCAGCGACAGCTGGATTAGCACTTGTCTTAGTATCTGAGTGAGTTGTTGAATCTAGTTCATCGGACGTAGTCGATTCTTTTTTTGCTTTTGCTCTCGCAATGGCTGCGGCAACCGCAGGATTACTTGTGGTTTTGGCTGATGAGCTCTCTTGTTGCTGGCGTTTTTGCGCTTTGCGTGCTTCGCGCTGCGCTATTGCGGCTTGGTTATCGGGTACCCATTCGCCGGTGTCGGTTTGTTTCGCCGTTGGCGCCTCCGATTTGGCTTTTTTCACTCTTGCTAACGCTGCAGCTACAGGATCAGGCTTGTCATCAGCTTGAGTTTGAGTCTGTGCTTGCCTGCGCAGTGCCGCTTGCTGATGTTTGGCTTTACGTTCGAGTTTATCGTTTTCTAAACGTGCTTGTCTGGCGTCAAAGCGAAGCTTTGCAACATCAGCTTCTTTTTGGGCAATGTCTTCGGCTTTTATCTTTGCTTTCGCTGTGCGGTAGTGTTGCACCAGTGAAATTTCGCTCGGACATACAAACGCGCAAGCCCCGCATTCAATACAATCCATAATATTAAAATCGCGGGCTTTATTTAACTCATCACCTTGGGCGAACCAATAAAGTTGTTGTGGCAATAGTCCCATTGGGCAAGCTTGTGCGCATTCGCCACAACGAATACAAGGCGACTCTTTCTGGGCAGCTTGCGGGTGATTAACGATTAAACAGTTGGTTGTTTTTACAATGGGTGCTTGATTACTCGGCAACATAAAGCCCATCATAGAGCCCCCCATTATCGTAGGGGTTTCACTAGCTGCTTGCAGTTTATTCGCAATTACATCTTCCACTCGTGTACCAACCGGCACCCAGTAGTTGCTAGGGGTAGCAACCAAATCTCCCGCCAGGGTTACGATACGAGAGATAAGCGGTTCACCATGGTTTACCGCTCTGTGTATAGCATAAGCGGTACCTACATTTTGTACCAACATACCCAAATCGATAGGCAGTTGTTTAGCGCCAACTTCTTTACCGGTTAATACCTGAATTAACTGCTTTTCACCCCCTGAAGGATATTTCGTCGGAATACTACGTATGCTAATGGAATCGTTAGTACTCTCTTTAAGTGCTTTAATCGCCGCGGGTTTATCGTCTTCTACTGCAACAATGGTAATTGCTGGCTGTAATACTTTTTGTAGTAGGGTAACGCCTTCAATTATTTCAGCTGCGTAGTTGCGCATTAGGCAATCATCTGCAGATATATAGGGCTCACATTCGGCGCCGTTGATAATCAGTACATCTAAGGCTTTATGCGGAGTGATTTTTAATGCAGTAGGAAAGCCAGCTCCACCCATGCCTGATATACCGCTTTGATGCACTCGCTGGCAGATATTCTCAGCGGTTAATTGCTCACCTTCTAAGGCGGCAGGTAACACTACGTCTTGTTGGGTTTTGTCTACCTTAATGAGCACGCTTAACTCAGGTATTGCTGAGGCATGTGCAGTTATGCGCGGTTCTATGGCAATCACTTCACCAGAACAAGAGGCGTGCACCGGTGGTGCTTGGAAAAATTGTGACTCTGTTAGCGCTTGAGCTCGCAGGACCTTATCACCCACCTTAACTAATAATTTTCCAGCACTGCCAATATGCTGTTGAACGGGGATACTAATGACCGCGGGGTTGTCGATAGTTTCTGGCTTATCGCAGTTAATATTTTGTTTATTGGTGCTGGGATGCACGCCACCTTTATAGTTCCAGGTGAAACCTTGTTTAATTTTTTCTAGCCAAGCAACCATCTATTTACTTTCCTCGATGATTGCTACGTCAATCTGATTCAATTTCCAATCCCAGTTTTTGGTGGTAGTGGGTACAGGGCGCATTTCAATACAATCGGTTGGGCAGGGTGCTACACAAAGCTCGCAACCAGTGCATTCTTTGCTAATAACGGTATGCATGTGTTTATTTGCGCCCATAATTGCGTCAACTGGGCAAGCTTGAATGCACTTAGTACAACCAATACAAGCATCTTCTACGATAAAAGCGACTTTTTTGCGGTCATCTTCTTTAACGGCGGCTTCATCTAAAGGGATCGCTTCAACACCAAGCAAATCGGCAATCTTTACTACGGTTTCATCACCACCCGGCGGGCACTTATTGATTGCTTCACCGTTGGCAATGGCTTCTGCATAGGGGCGACAGCCTGGGTGGCCGCATTGTCCACACTGAGTTTGCGGGAGCAAGGCTTCTACTTGGTCGGCAATAGGGTTGCCTTCCACTTTATATTTTATTGCGGCATAACCCAGTATTGCTCCAAACACGAGAGCTAATAATGTAATGGCGATGAGTGCTTCTAACATTCTGATTTACTACTTAATTAATCCGGTGAATCCAACAAAAGCTAACGACATTAAGCCTGCGGTGATCATGGCGATTGCAGCACCTTTAAATGGCACTGGAATATCGGCAACCACTAAGCGCTCTCGCATCGCTGAAAACAATATGAGAACTAATGAGAAACCTGCAGCGGCGCCAAACCCGTAAATAATTGACTCAAACAAATCGTGTTGTTCGTTAATATTTAACAGCGCTACGCCTAGGACTGCACAGTTAGAGGTAATCAAAGGTAAGTAAATACCCAATACGCGGTGCAGAGCGGGGCTGGCTTTTTGAACAAACATCTCGGTAAATTGCACTACAACGGCAATCACCAAAATAAAACTCATGGTGCGCAAATACACTATATCTAGTGGTGCAAGAATATATTGCTCCACTAAATAAGAACACATAGAGGCGAGGGTGAGTACAAAAGTGGTTGCTAAGGCCATGCCTATTGCAGTTTCCACTTTACTGGATACACCCATAAATGGGCATAAGCCCAAAAATTTAACGAGTACAAAATTATTAACCAGCACGGTGCTAATCAATAACAACAAATATTCAGTCATTTAAGTAAGATGCAGCGAAACGAGCCGCTATTATCCTTGTTTGCGTGCCGTATAACAACCGCGAGTTCACTGTGGGAAAGGGCACAAAATATTGCTGTGATTAGTGGGTCATTTTTGTGCAAACAAATTGTCTTTCTTAGCTTCAATTGATCTTGATCATTGGTATTTGCTTTATGAATAAAATTACTCGACTACTATATCTAGTGGGTACTAAAATCCTTCACCACTAGATATGGAAAACCATCCTGTTTAACGCTTTTTGTATGCAGAACTCTCTGCAAAGCCTTTAACAACGTGGCTTCCAAACAATTTTATAGAATGAGTGAGTTAAATTGGAGCGTAAATCGTGAAAACAGTCGTGATAAAACGAGACGGAAGCCGTGTACCTTACGACGCGAAGCGAATTGTAGATGCCGTACTGAAAGCTGCTGAAGCTTTAGGAGTAAAGGATAACCTCGTAGCACTACAAATTACTCAGCAGGTCACTGAGCAGTTTTTGAATCAATCAGAAGTTGATATTAACGATATTCAATCGTCGGTAGAAAACTTCTTGATGGAAAGCGACAACAAAACACTGGCTCGTGCTTATATTGAATATCGCCATGATAGAGACGTTGCTCGCGATAAGCGTAGCGTGCTAAATAGCGAAATCAGAGGTCTGGTTGAGCAAAGCAATGCGGCACTGTTAAACGAGAACGCCAATAAAGACAGTAAAGTTATTCCTACTCAGCGTGACTTGTTAGCAGGTATTGTTGCTAAGCATTACGCAAAAACGCATTTACTTCCACGTGATGTTGTTAAAGCCCATGAAGCTGGTGAAATCCATTTTCACGATTTAGATTACGCACCGTTCTTCCCTATGTTTAACTGTATGTTGATTGACCTTGAAGGGATGTTAACCGGTGGTTTTAAAATGGGTAATGCCGAGATAGAAACGCCTAAGTCGATTTCTACGGCGACTGCTGTTACGGCACAAATTATTGCCCAAGTGGCTAGCCATATTTACGGCGGAACCACGATTAACCGTATCGATGAAATTCTGTCGCCCTATGTGCTTAAAAGCCATGAGAAACATTTAGCTACCGCTCAACAGTGGCAAATAGCAGACGCCGAAGCTTACGCTAAAGCACAAACTGAGAAAGAGTGTCACGACGCTTTTCAGTCACTTGAGTACGAAGTAAACACCTTGCATACCGCAAATGGTCAAACTCCGTTTGTTACATTTGGATTTGGTTTAGGTTCTTGCTGGGCCTCTCGCCTTATTCAGCGCTCAATTTTAGAGAACCGTATTGCAGGTTTGGGCAAAAATGCCAAAACAGCAGTGTTCCCTAAACTGGTGTTTGCAATTAAAGATGGCCTAAATCATAAGAAGTCTGACCCAAGTTACGACATTAAGCAGTTAGCTTTAGAGTGTGCGTCGAAACGCATGTACCCAGATATTCTTAACTATGAAAAAGTAGTAGAGGTCACCGGGTCATTTAAGACCCCAATGGGTTGCCGTAGCTTTTTAGGTCACTACCAAGAAGATGGTAAAGACATCCACGACGGCCGCAATAATTTAGGAGTGGTTAGCTTAAACTTACCGCGTATCGCTATTGAAGCTAAAGGTGACGAGCAACGCTTCTTTGAATTATTGGAGCAACGTTTAAGCGTGGCAAAAATGGGCCTAGATACACGTATAGACCGTTTAAAAGGCGTGAAAGCCAAAGTTGCTCCCATCTTGTACATGGAAGGCGCTTGTGGTGTTCGGCTTAACGCCGAAGATGACGTATCTAAGATCTTTGAAAACGGTCGTGCGTCAATTTCATTGGGTTACATTGGTTTACACGAAACAGTAAACGCGCTCTACGACAACAAAGACCACGTGTACGATAATAAACAACTTCAACAAAAAGCCCTTGGTATTGTTACTGCGCTTAAGCAAGCTACTCTTCGCTGGGAAAAAGAAAGCGGCTATGCATTTAGCTTGTACAGCACCCCAAGTGAAAACTTGTGTGATCGCTTCTGCCGCTTAGACGCTAAAAAGTTTGGTGTGATTGCTGACGTTACTGATAAAGGCTATTACACCAACAGCTTCCATTTAGATGTAGAGAAAAAAGTTAATCCGTTCGACAAAATCGATTTCGAATTACCTTACCCGTCGGTAACCAGTGGTGGTTTTATTTGTTATGGCGAATACCCAAACATGCAACACAACACTGAAGCTTTAGAAGACGTATGGGATTACAGCTACAGTCGCGTACCTTATTACGGCACCAATACACCGATAGATGAATGTTACGAGTGTGACTTTACTGGCGAGTTTAACTGCACTAGTAAAGGTTTCGAATGTCCTTCGTGCGGCAACACTGAAGCCAGCAAGGTATCGGTGACTCGACGAGTATGTGGTTATCTAGGTAGCCCAGATGCACGCCCGTTTAACTACGGTAAGCAAGAAGAAGTTAAACGACGAGTAAAACATCTATAAATGAACTACTTAAGCTATCATCCTATTGATGTAGTTAATGGACAAGGTACTCGTTGTACCTTGTTTGTTGCCGGCTGCGAGCATCAGTGCCGCGGTTGCTACAATCAAAAGTCGTGGAGTTGTGATTCAGGCCATCAGTTCACTGCCGAATTAGAACAACAAATTATTGATGACCTAAACGACACGCGGATTAAACGAAAAGGCCTAAGCCTTAGCGGTGGAGATCCCCTTCACCCGAAAAACGTCGAAGCCGTTCATCGTTTAGTTCAACGTGTTAAACAGGAATGCAGTGATAAAGATATATGGCTGTGGACAGGGTATTTATTAAGCGATCTTGATGAACAGCAGCAAGCGGTAGTTAAGTTAGTCGATACCCTAATTGATGGCAAGTATGAACAGACACTTGCCGATCCAAAGTTGCAATGGCGCGGTAGTAGTAACCAAATTATCTACCAACAACCACTGCGTTAATTAACTTATTAGCTCAGGACGAGCAATTAAGTAACCCTGCAAGCTGTCTACATACATAGATTCTAGCAATTGTTTTTGCTCAAGCGTTTCAACACCTTGAGCAATTACTTGGCATCCTAGTCGATGTGATACTTCTACTAACATAGTAACAAACTGCTGGTTAGCCTTATCGGTTTCAAGTTGCTGAACCAAATCGCTGCTAATTTTTACATAGTTAGGTTTTAGTTCTTTAAACAGCTTGAATGAGCCAATACCATTACCAAAATCTGCAATTGCTGTGTGACAGCTATTGCGTCGTAATACCTCAAATAGTTTCTTAGCATTGGTTAAGTGCATGTCTAGCAATTCTTCTTCAATTTCAAATACCACGCGAGACTTCAGGTTAGGGTAGGTGAGTAGCTCTTGAGTAAGCCAACCACAAAACTCTGGGTCGTTTAAAATTAGCTTACTTAGGTTAATTCCCCAACGATATTCGGCATTCTGGCTAGAAATCGTTTTCAAAATATAGCGTAAAGTGGCTTTTTCTAACTCAACAATCACTCCTAAACGCTGTGCCATTACCAAGGTAGTTTCTGTTGGCAGCTGTTGCTGTTTTTCAGACAAGAAACGTATAAATACTTCATGATAAGCAGGCATGGTTCTGTGAAGCGATTGAATAGCTTGAGAAGCTAAGCGGAAGTTAGCGTGATTGATGAGCCTACTAATGGTGGTGTGCCATTGAAGTTCGCTACTTTCCAATGTTTCGTTGTCTTCTAAAACGATTTCCCATCCGTTGGGTGAAAGGCTTTGAGCAATAGCTAATGCAGCGTCGGCACGGGCTATAATGCGCTCTATGGAATCACCTTGTTTTAGTTCGGTAACTCCGGTGTAAGCGGCGCTTTGCATTTGTTTGTTGCTACTGTAATCGCTTAACGAAGATTTCAGCGCTAGCGCTATTTGGCTTACTCGGCTGGCGGCAAAGTTAGGGATGATAAGAGCAAATTCAGCTCCCAACAAACGATAGAGTAGGCTGCTTGAATAATCTTTGCGGTTTAAATCAATAATACGCGCAATCTCTCTGATGTAGTCGTCGCCAGCCTGATGTCCACGAGATTTATTGATTTCCTCCAGCTGAGAGGCTCTCACTAAGAACAATACGGTGTTTTTAGACTCTGACTGTAGCATCTCTTGCATTTTTTGGCGGAAAGAGTGGCGATTAAACTGACCCGTTAGCGGGTCTAATGCGACTTGTTTTTCAAGTTGTTTAATCGCGTGCTTTTGTTGGCGAATTTGCTGAGTGAACTGTTGCTTCTGATCTTTAATTAGCTCACCTACCGAGCCTAATACGGGCTTTTCATCCACGAGACGGTCAGCGTTAACCAGTTTCTTAAGTTTGCTCTTAACTCGAGATATTGCGCGCAGGTACAATAAACTCGTGAGGAAATAGCCCATAAAACATAACGCTGCAATAGTAAGGTACAGTTTTAAGTAACCATCACTAACAAATTCAAAAGAAGGCTTAAAATTCACGCTAAATTTGTCTACCGCTAAAGTCTGCATAGCAGTTTTACTGGGTTCGGCTAAATCTACCAGCCAGTGCTGAGCAGAGCCCACAGTTGCCAAGGTGTTGTCTACGGCTAACTGAGTAGAAATAAAGCTGAGGTTATGCTGGTCGCGTAACCCAGATAGATAGTCCTGGTTGAGCTGGCTTACTTTTGTTAGTTGCAAGGCGAGTAGGGTATTTATCTGTTGGTTTTCACGCGCAAGATCCAACTTAAAAAGTTGTACGTGTACACCCACTAAGGAAATCCATAACGCAATAAACAAAAAAGCATTTACAACAAAGAATGTTCTAAGGCCTTTCATATCCTACCTGTATAATTATTCGGCGATCATAATAATGATACATGCAAACATTAGACTTATCTATCAGATGCTTAGCATTAGGTAATATAATTTTAAAGTGTGTAAAAACGTTAGCGTGAAGTAGGAGGGAAAATAATTAGAAATGTGGCTCCCCAAGTTGGGCTTGAACCAACGACACATGGATTAACAGTCCACCGCTCTACCAACTGAGCTATTGGGGAA
>NZ_JAUORQ010000024.1:0-30992 GCF_030548085.1 Agarivorans sp. 2_MG-2023 | reverse complement strand
CCCCGCGCCCGGAGACGTTCATCACATACACCCGTGGACCGAGTTGACACAGTTGACCCAGTTGACCCAGTTGACCCAGTTGACCCAGTTGACCCAGTTGACCCAGTTGACCCAGCAACAGACCCGCTTATCGGCTGTACAGTCAAGCGAATTGACAATTGGACTGGCGGATTTGTGGCCTATGTTGAAGTAAATAACCAAGGCAAGCAGGCCAGTAAAAACTGGCAGGTACAAGTAGATTTTGCTTTGCCTGTGGCAGTAAACAATAGCTGGAATGCTGATTTTGAGAGTGCGGCTACCTCAATAACGGCGAACAACAAAAGCTATAACGGGGTCATTGCAGCCAACGGCGTAACAGAGTTTGGCTTCCAAGGAACTTACGATGCTAATCAGAGCTTTGTTAAGCCTAGCTGTAGCGTAAAGTAATTAAAAAGCTTAATCCTAATTTCAGATAGCATTTCGCTAACGCTGAAACGTAAACCTAACCAAGGCTGCCTATTGGCGGCCTTTTTAAAGTCAACATTAAGCCAAAACACACTTTACAAAAATGAACTGCGGATGCTGAGACAAGCGTAAGAAATGCTCTGGAGATAATTCTTTTAAAGCTTCGCTGGGTTTACCCTCGCTAAACTCACTCAGCAACATACCGTTACTGGTAAGGGCTGAGATTAAGGCAGATAAAGAGCGGCGGTAAAAACTCACAGAAACCGGTTTACCTACTGTATCCCACTCTTCGGTAATCAGCTCTGTCGCAAAATAGTTCCCACTGGGGCTGGCCTCAAAATCAATTAATGGATGATGAGTTGAAAACACAAAACACCCTTGCGGTTTAAGTACCCGTTTAACAGCGGCAAACAATGGATTTAGATCTTCCAAGTAATGAAGCATCAGTGGGCAAATCACCACATCAAATTGCTTATCTTGCTCCTGCGGCAAGCCCTTGGCTAAATCTTGTTGATACACCTTAAGCTGCGATCCCAGCTTTTGCTTAACCAGCAACACCATTTCATCTGAATTATCAATCGCGGTGACACTCGCACCATTTGTTAGTAAATATTCAGCATAAACGCCAGAGCCACACCCTAAATCAAGCACATGTTTACCCTGCACATCTCCCAACATAGCTTGTAAAGAAGGTCGCTCATAATGGGCGTTATAAATATTGTCTTGAATCGCCAAATCGTACTCTTTGGCGTAAGTAGAATACATTGCAGGTTTGTTCATCAATGGCTCTGTTTGTGGAGAAAGAGAGGGAGCAGCTGTTAGGTATTCTAATGTGCTAGAACCGCTAAAACCCAGTAACCATTTTAGGTAGGGGTAATAATCAGAGCTAACAATTTTAAAGCCTTTTGCTAGGTAAAGCTTTTTGGCTCTTGGATTGCTATCAATAACGTCTAAACGAACCCGTTCAAACCCTAGCTCTGTAGCATGCTCAACCATTTTATCGAGAAGCATAGAGCCAAGGCCTAAGCCACGATACTCCTCGGCAACAACAATTCCGTCCATTACTAAGGTTTTTGCGCTCGCTTTACGTTCAAACAAACTAAACACCGCTGCAGCCCAAAGCCCTTTAATCGAGCCAAGAATTCGGGATAAACCAGCCCAAGCAATGCCAGACGTAAAGCTACCCTGCGGTGTTTGAAAACCCGCGACAGCCACCACTTTTTGTTGATGCATGACAACAAACGAATATTCAGGCTTAAACGCCTCTGCTAATACCCTAACCCGCACACTTTGTTGGTTAATCGCCAAAGCAAACTTTTGACCAAAAGCCTGGTCGTAAAGCTCGGCAACCGCTGCTCGGTATTCTTCAGACCAGCTATGTTGAAGCAATAAATCATCAGCAATACTTTTCACAACAAGTCCTTTTTATAGGCTAAGCAGTAATACTTTTACGTGACCAAACAACTACACAAAACAACGCTATGGCTTAATGTTCAGTTCCATAATCCAATCATCCATCACATAACCTTGACCAATATCTGCACATTCCTCTCTTACTTTAACAAAGCCCATTTTTAAGTAAGCTGCAATTGAGTCGTGATTATGTCGATTTACTGTAAGGTTTACGTTTGAAGCACCATTGTCCTTGGCAAACTGCTGAGCAAACGCCATTGCCGCTTTTCCCACACCTAAACCTCGCGCCGAATGACGCACATACAGTTTACTCAAAAATAAACCACTTCCTGTCAGTTGAATACCCAGATACCCCGCGTTACCACCATTATGTTGCAATAAGTAATAGTGGTAATTCTCAGATTTAATTTGCTCACTAATTCTATCTAAAGAATGATAGTTAGCCAGCATATACTCCACCTGGTCTTTCCCAATAATCGGCGTGAAGTGCTCAAGCCAAATCTCTCTGGCCAGCGCAGCCACTGTTTGAATATCTTGCGAAGTGCTAATTGGGAATAAGGTCATGATATTTCCTTTTGTAATGCGGATTTCTCGCTAACTTGGTAGAGATGAGTTGAATCACGATGGTGAAGTCATTCAGTGTCAATAACTAAGAATAGGCATGCGGTTTTTTACAACAACATCCGTTCAACACTTGGTAAGTAGAATCACGGTTACTTGGGCTTTTCTTGGTGAACAAGCTTGTCCATGTACTTAGTAAACCGTTTTAATCTGGTATCAGATTTCTTGGCACTGATTAATCCATAAGCGATAACATAACGACTCGATTTAGTGAGGGTATCAAAAAACGCTTTCGCTTGAGGCTTGTCCTCTAGTGCTTCGAGAAAATCTGTTGGTACTTGCATTTCACTTACCACATAAGCGCTTTCCCAGCGCCCGTCAGCTTTAGCTTCCCGAATATGCACAAGCCCAGCTTCCATCATGCGGTTTTCCGCAATCAAGCGCTCTGCATGCTCGGTGTTTCTTTTAGACCAGTTACTGCGTTTCTTTCTAGGTGTAATGCGTTGAACATAAGCCTGCTCATCGATGGACTTCTTAATACCATCAATCCATCCCCAACATAGCGCCTCAATAACAACATCATTCCATGTCACGCTCTCAATTCCGCTATTTTTCTTGAATATCTTTACCCAAAGTTCAGTTTTGGAATCGTGGTTTAGTCGCAGCCAATCGCCAAGATCTTGGGGTGTAGCAAATGACATAGTGTTCAATGAATCTGCCTCAGGCATAAATGAAGGCCTCTTTGGTACAACATGCAATAATCTTAACTAAACTTGCCGAGTACAGCGCTAAATTAGCCAAAGGTTTTAATATACCTACGTAAGAACAAACTTAAAGTTGCTTTACACATATGGAGAAGCAGTTTCAGTTACCTCTACTAGTTTACCCATATTGGAAAAGAACAAATCTGAGATCATAAAACTATTTCGTTTATCCACTAAAGGTCCAGTCCTAATTGACTTAATGCATTCGGGCGTAATCGGTACACAAACATAACGAGTTAACCCCAATGAACAAGGCTTAATCTTTATATCTCCGTTAAAACTGTCTTGGAAAATAAAAAAGCGAACTTCTGACTCAGCCCGAAATGATTCATGTTTCATTTGAATAGCCATTTCTTGTAGCGAGGTAATATAGTTTGACGCAAAGTGAATATGATTCAAAAATTGGGGATGAGAGCGATTCATAGATTTGTACCAGTTATTATCTCTTACTGATTGCACATACTTTATGAACAAATCTCGCTTTTCTTCTTCGCGGTAAACGCATTCGTGCGATACAGCTTTATCATCCCTTAGTAATTTAAATACCTGTTTTTCCAATTCATCTTGATCAAATTCGATGCAAACTCCTAGGCCTTTTTGTGTATAAGACCTCCACTGAGTCAAATCATCTTCGATCTTGGATGTAGAGAAACCGAATGACACATATTGAAACTCGTCAGTGTTACTGCGTTTAAAGTAAAACTCCGGAGGCAGCTCTGCTTCACTGAACTCATTTGCATACGCTTCACGCAACAATTCGTCATCTACTTTAGTTTCAAGAGGATCATTCATCATTCCGAAGCTACCAAAATGTAATGACTTATTCGTAACGATATTATAAAGAGCCTCAATACTCGTGTAGTGGTAGCAAGATTTACTCATAGATTACCTTGTTGCTCATAAATGATGACTAGCGAATTGCCAACTTACACATAACAGATTAAGAATTTTCCATTATCTACTAACAAAACAGATTAATAGTCAATAAAATCAAAATCTAAGAATAAGTACTTGGATTAATTAGTAATAGCTTTAGTGCCGAATTTTTAGTCACGATAATGCCGTAAAAGAGGCTATCAAATTAACCACTAGGTATCATGCTCGGCGCTGATTTATTAAGCATTGATCTAGTTTATACAGTCGTCATATTTTTAGTGTAAAATCGCCGCTCGTTTATGCAATGTTCGCTGTTAGCTAACGCTGTCTGGTTTAGCTCTTACCAAAGGTTTGCCCCAAATATGATTAAACTTATTGCCCTAGATATGGACGGCACACTTCTCAATGACGAGAAAAAAATTACCCCTCGTACTTATCAAGCTATTCAACAAGCTAAACAAGCGGGTGTAAAAGTAGTGCTTGCCTCTGGCCGCCCACTACAAGGCTTGCGCCCTTACCTTGAGCAATTAGAACTGACCAGTGATGAAGACTTCGTAATCTCTTACAATGGCTCATTAGTGCAGCGAGTGGGCAGTGGCGAAGTGATTCATAAAACCACGTTACTCGGCTCCGACGGTATTTCTTTAGCTCGTATTGCTGAGCAGTTGGGCGTTTTTGTTCATGCCTTTTCGGCTGAACACGGCCTCATTACCCAGCAACACAACCCATGGACAGACATTGAATCATCAATTAATGGCATGGACGTAAAAGAAATTGATTTTGCTAGTTTAGATGCCAACGATGCATTAACTAAAATTATGTTTGTTGCAGAAGAAAGTGTATTAGACGAAGCAATTGCTAATTTACCTGCAGAGTTACGCGAGCAATACACCGTGGTTCGTAGTGCGCCTTTCTTCCTAGAGTTCTTAAACATTAACAGCAACAAAGGTGTGGGTGTAGAGCAGCTTGCCAAAATACTAAACTTGGATGCTTCTCAAGTGATGTGTGCAGGTGACGCCGACAATGATCGTCATATGCTGCAATACGCAGGGTTAGCAGTAGCCATGGGCAACGCCGATGAAGAGATCAAAGCCATGGCAAACTACATTGCACCAAGTAATAAAGAAGATGGCGTAGCCGTTGCGATTGAAGAAAAGGTGTTAAATGCGCTGTGCGTAGCCAATAGCAGCAATTAAATAGCCACAAACATTAAAAAGGAGTACAGACAATACCGTGCTCCTTTTTAATATACTGGTTTTTAATCGAACTCAATCACATCCTTTATCTTCACACCCTACCATCGTCACATTTTTAGACGCGTAATAACGAACAAGCAAAGTAACAATTGCAACCAACATCAACATCAAGCTGACTAATAGCAGTGTTTTTGATAGCAGCGCTTGGTAAGGGCTGAGTTTAGGATGAATCATCAACCATTTACCGCTTATTAGTAAAACCAAACACCAGGTTACAGAGCTCGTCATACTGATAAAAATAGTTCTCCAAACACTCAGCTTAGATAAACCCATTAGCATCGGTGTGAGTACTCGCACAAACGGGATGAAACGCGAGACAAACAGTGACAAAAATCCATATCGCTGCAACAAACCTTTGGCTCTGGGTAAAGACTCATCTGGAAGTACCCGATGTAGAAAGGGAACCAATTTAGTTTTATTCAGATATCGGCCTTGTACATAGGCGTTAATACTGCCTAAAGACGCCGCTAAACAAAGTACGCCAGCTGCTGGGTAGAAATCTAAAATACCTAGCCCCACTAATCCGCCAACAAACAATACCAAGCTATCGCCGGGTAAAGGCAGAAATACAAAACTTGATTCGAGTAATAAAATAAACCCCAGCAGTAACAAAAAGCCTTTTAGTGAACTCACTTGTTGCAAGGTATCGAAATCGTGGTGCCAAATCGCAATGAAAATGTCTTGCATAACGCACGGTATCCTCAAAAATGAAAACAACCTTGTGCCTAGTAGGCACAAGGTGAAAGTGGGTATTACTCAAACATCAGTATTATGTAAGCAACAAACAGAATCAGGTGAGCAACCCCATTAAGCGAGTTGGTTCTGCCGCTACTAAAGCTCACGCTAGCCATCAATAAGGTGATTGCCAGCAACACCATTTCCGCAGGTGCTAAGCCGAGCTGTATCGGTTGCGCGATAACATGAGAAATGAGTAACACCGCCGGCACCGTTAACGCAATGGTGGCTAACACCGAACCGAAAAACAGATTAAGAGCCCGCTGTAACTGGTTGTTTAAGGCGGCTTTGGCAGCGCCTACCGCTTCTGGCGCTAAAATTAACACCGCAACAATAAGCCCCCCCAAGGCTGGTGGTGCACCAAGTAGGCTAACAGTGCTATCAATTGGAAAAGCTAAGCTTTTAGCCAATAAAATAACCACCAGCAAATAGCCCACTAACATAATTGAGTGGTAAAGATTACTGCCTAGCGGCCCATGAAAGTCGTGCTCATCTTGGTGGTCTTCGTCCATAAAAAAGTGAGTATGGCTGCGGGTTTGAATAAACAAAAACACACCATACAAACCCACCGAGGCCAATACTAAGGTAATAGTGAGCGGGGCCGACATAGCGCCTAGCGCACTTGTGCTAGTAAAGTTAGGCAATACCAAACACAACAAGGCCAAGGGGATAATCGCCACAAGGTAAGATTTCAAGCCCTCGGAATTGTATTTCTGAGTGTGATACTTCACCCCACCCAGCAATAACGTTATCCCCACCAGCCCATTGAATACCGTCATCACAACGGCAAACATGGTATCTCGCGCCAGTACAGGGTTAGCTTCACCGGTGAGCATCACCGACGAAATCATCACTACTTCAAGCAAGATCACCGACAAGGTTAAAATCAAAGTGCCATATGGGTCACCAAGCTTTATCGCCAAGGCATCAGAATGCCTCACCACTGCAAATATCGCCGCCATTACCACCACAAACAGCCCAGCAGTAAGCACAATACCAGGCCAAGCGCTCATATGATTTTGCAGTAAACCATCGCCACCGCTTTTAAACAGTAAAACGGTGATAACCCCCAACAACAATACCCATTCTTTTTTCAAATATTGGCTCATGGCAAGGCCTCTTCTGGATTACGAGCGGCTAGCTGATAATGTTTAGGATCAATTCCGATTATTTGGGGTAGCGTTACACCTAAGGAGATAGACGACCAAGTTCCACTCACGATGCCCAAACACAAGGCAATGGCAAAACCTTCTAAAGCAGGCCCACCCAGTAACCACAAACTCGACACCGTGACTAAGGTGGTACCCGAGGTGATTAAGGTTCTTGAGAACGATGCGCGAAGGGCATCATTAATCAATTCATTGGCACTGCCTTTGGGTTTGGCTTTAAACAATTCTCGAGCTCGGTCGGCGATAATAATGGAGTCGTTCAGTGAGTAGCCGAGCACCGCCAGCACCGCCGCAAGAATGGTTAAGTTAAACTCGAACTGAGTCACCGAAAACAAACCTAATACAATCACCACATCGTGAACTAGGGCAACCAACGCCCCCAGAGCCAATCGCCATTCGAAGCGATAACTTAAGTACAACATGGTTAATACAAAGCACGCCAAAATAGCCAAACCACCTTCTTCAAGCATGTCTTGCCCTACTTGTGGGCCAACAATGCTGCTATTTAGCACTTCTACTGAATCGCTAAACGAGCCAAGAGTAAGCATCAAACTTTGGCTATGTTCACCCACTTGATTGTAACGAAGGATCCAACGGCCGGGCTCTGTGGCGCTAATTAGCTGAACATCTTGCTGCAGAGCTTGATTGAGCAAAGGGCTTAGCTCACTGGCTCTTAAGTGAGGGTCTAAGCGAACCTCTGCCACCACACCACCGGTAAAATCGAGCCCCCAATTTAAGCCCTTAAACGCAATAAAGGCGGTGGCCACCACAAACAGTAATAGCGATATGGCAGACATACTCAATCGAGTACGCGTCAGTAATGAATGAGAAATAGTCATAATTAAACCTTTACGTCACGGCGCTTATCACGCCCCCAAATGAGATTGATGATCGCTCGTGATAAAAACACACCGGTAAACATACTGGTCAACAAGCCTAAGCCCAGTGTTACCGCAAAGCCCTGTACCGGGCCATTACCAATGGCATACAAGGCTAAAGCCACAATCATAGTGGTGAGGTTGGCGTCAAAAATAGAGGTGAAAGCGCTTTGGAAGCCTTTGTCTATGCTTTGAGCAAAGGTTCGGCCCTCGCGCATTTTGTCTTTAATTCGCTCAAAAATAAGCACGTTAGTATCAACCGCCATGCCCACGGTTAATACCATTCCTGCAATACCGGGTAAGGTAAGCACCGCCCCTGGCAGTAACGCAATTAAACCAAACAAACACACCATGTTTGCCAGCAGTGCTAGGTTTGCTACCCAGCCCATTTTTCTATACCAAACCGCGATAAAGCTCAGGGTAAGCGCCAAACCCAAAGCCAATGCAGCAAAGCCATTTTGAACATTCTCTGCACCTAAAGAAGGGCCAATGGTGCGTTCTTCAATAATGGTTACCGGAGCAGTAAGTGAGCCCGCCCTTAGCAGTAAAGCGAGTTCTTGGGCGTCTTGCATACTCCCTGCCCCAGTGATGCGAAAGCGGCTGCCCAACTGAGACTGAATTGTTGCTACGCTAATCACTCGGCTAACTTGCTGGCTCTCGCCATTAGCATCCCTGCTGTATTCGTTGTACAAGGTAGCCATTGGCTGGCCGATATTCGCTCTCGAAAACTGCGACATTTTTCTACCGCCACTGCCATCTAGAGAGATATTTACTTCAGCTGCGCCCATTTCACCTAAATTGGCCCGCGCATCAATAATGTGCTCTCCCCCTAAAATCGCTTGGCGGTTTATTTCTAAAAGAGCGCCACTGTTATCGGGCACCGTTTGGGTATGTCGCGAGCGCATTTCGGGCAAGGAGTGAAACGACAACGATGCAGTAGCGCCAATCACATCTTTTGCTGCAGCGGGGTCTTGCACACCCGGTAGCTCAATTCTTATCCTATCTAGACCTTGGCGCTGAACCGAGGCTTCGGTAATGCCCAGCTCGGCAATACGGCCACGCATAATTTGCAGGTTTTGCTGCACAATTAGCTGCCGCAAGGTGGATTTTTCATCATCCGATAAAGACAAGGTCAGCGTATTGCCGCTAAATCGGCTATCCCAGTGCGAAAATTGCTGGCGAGCCAGATTACGGGCTGCAGCTACCTGCTCATCATTGTATACAGTGATCTGCACAGCATCATTTACTTGTCGGCTTCTGCTTGCTCGAATATCAGTACTAAAGGCATCCATCACCGACTGCCGATGCGCTTGGTATACCGGCTCCATATCTACTTCTAGCAGAAACTGCACACCTCCGCGTAAATCCAACCCTAGGGCAATGGGCGAAAAGCCAGCATTAAGCAACCACTGCGGTGCAGCTGCATCCATAGCTAAGGCTATTGTCGTATTTTCAGGAAGGTGCGGTATCAGTGCAGACTGCGCCTTAGCTTGCTCACTTTGGTCGTTTAGTAGCACAACGGTGCGATCATCTTGTTGGTTAATCGCAGTCGGCACTATTCCTTGTGTCTTCAAGTAACTAGCGACTTCGGTGGCGTCAATGGCTTGCCCACGATGATTAATATGCAAAGCAGCCTGCTCTCCATATAGTGAGGGCAAAGCGCTTAGCAACATCACCAGTAAAGTAAAGGCAAGAACGATGTACTTCCATTTCGCGTAGCGATTAATGGTAGGTCGATTGTGTGTTTTCAATGGAAACTCTCTCAAACGAAAAAATCAGTACACGCAGACAACTAAGCCACAACACTCATCAATTTGAGCGTCGCTCTTAGGCACACAATAAGCCCCTTGATAGGTGCTATTTAATGTGGTCTTAGTGCAAGTATTTTGGGTTCAACTGAACCTGAAGTGAGAGTTAACTAGGGCGAGTATGCTTTTGAGAATAAAGCGTATTGGCTTCTTTCCAGCCGGATAAGCGAGAGCGAGACTGAGCCGTATGACTGGTCCAATGAAGCTGAGTGGCAAGCGGCCGCTGGGCTTGGGTCGCTAGCTGTAGTAATGGTGGACTAAGAAAAGCAATTAATAAGAAGTATTCAGGCACTACGCCTTGGTCAGCACAGTTGTCTGTACTTACCAACTTTCTGGATATAGATAGAAAATAGTGACCCGATGTTGAATTAAGTAAGGGGCCATGCTCATCAGTTAAAGGGGCAGATTCCGGGTGAGTAAAAACAGCCTCTTCCAAAACCAGCGGAGTCTCAACATCATGCCATTTTTCACTATGTGATAGGTACTCATCAGCGCTCACCATGTTTACACACAGCGAAAATAGTAACGCGATGAAAAGTTGGTACCAATATCTAAGCAATTATTTTCTGTATAAATAGTAAAGACGCTGCAAGATACCACAGATACAACATAATATTTTGACCTTGATACATATTTTAAAAATAAAAACCAACAAACAAAGAAACTAAAGAGCAAACGCAAAACTCGAACCCTAACCTTCGCCACTAAAACCCGCTAAAAAAATGATATTTCACTTAGCTTTTTGTTTGCTCGGTAACCTATTTGCCATAAATAAGTCACCCAATTGACATGTCTAGATAAGCTGGTTGTCATAATTGGAGCCTAATTTATTGTTCAAAACAACGGCAGGATCGTGTTATGAGCAATCAAGTAATCGCAGTACAGCAGTTGAATAAGCACTTTGAGTCTAACCACGCGTTAAAGAGTGTTGACCTCAGTGTTCAACAAGGTGAAATGGTAGCATTGCTTGGGCCCTCGGGCTCAGGTAAATCCACCCTGCTGCGCCACCTTAACGGCCTAGTGAGCAGCGACAAAAATACCAAAGGTTACATTGAAGTGCTCGGCACCCCAGTGCAGCGCGACGGAAAGTTTTGTAAAACAGTACGCAAGAGCCGCAGCCAAACGGGCTACATTTTCCAGCAGTTTAATTTAGTCAGCCGCTTAAGCGTTCTGCAAAACGTATTAATTGGTGCGCTAAGTGCCACGCCTAGTTGGCGCAGCCTTACTGGTCGCTTTACCTTTGAGCAAAAACGCCAAGCGTTAGCAGCATTAAAACGGGTAGGTTTAGCGCAGTTTGCCCTACAACGCGTATCAACCTTATCGGGCGGCCAACAGCAGCGAGTAGCCATTGCTCGTGCACTGATGCAAAAAGCCAAAATCATTCTAGCCGACGAACCCATTGCGTCATTAGATCCCGAATCGTCACGTATTGTGATGGAAATTCTCACCGACATTAATCAACAAGAAGGCATCGCAGTAGTGGTGACCTTACACCAAGTTGACTACGCCAAGCGTTATTGCCCACGAGTAGTGGCCTTAAAACTGGGCGAAGTATTTTACGACGGCCCCAGTGAACAATTAGATGAAGCCCAGTTAGCGGCTTTATACGGTTCAAAAGCCAACCTTGATACAACCGAAGACCAAGACCAAGCAGTACCTCAATTATGGCCACAGATGGCCTAAACCCAATTAATAAGGAGATAGATGGCATGTTAAAGCTAATAAAGCAGACAGCCTTTGCAACTGCGGTAGTTGCCGCAGCAGTAAGTTCAACCATGGTTTCAGCTGCTGAAAAAGCGATGGACACCATCAACTTTGGGATTATTTCTACTGAGTCTCAGCAAAACCTAAAAACCACTTGGACACCGTTTCTAGAAGCGATGGAAGAGAAAACAGGTTTTAAAGTTAAAGCCTTTTTCGCTCCTGACTACGCCGGCATTATTCAAGGCATGCGTTTCGACAAAGTAGACGTAGCTTGGTACGGCAACAAATCTGCGATGGAAGCAGTTGACCGCGCTGGCGGCGAAATTTTCGCACAAACCGTAGATGCTTCTGGCAACCCAGGGTACTGGAGTGTTTTGGTTACCCATAAAGACAGCCCGTTAAATACGCTTGAAGACGTTATTACTAAGCGCAGCGAGCTCACTTTTGGTAACGGCGATCCAAACTCTACTTCTGGTTTCTTAGTCCCTTCGTACTACGTATTTGCCCAAAACAACATTTCAGTGTCTGACTTTAAACGCAGCATGAACTCGGGCCACGAAGCCAATGCTTTAGCCGCAGCCGCTAAGCAAGTAGATGTAGCAACAGGCAATACCGAAAACATGGACCGCCTAGAAATTACTGCACCAAAGAAATTTGAGCAGCTAAAAGTGATTTGGAAATCTCCACTTATTCCTTCAGACCCGATCGTGTGGCGCAAAAACCTACCGGAAAGTGTGAAAGGCGAAGTTTACGACTTCTTCATGGAATACGGCACCTCTGGTGATGCTAAAGAACTAGCCGTACTAGAAGCTCTACAATGGGCCCCGTTCAAAGCCTCAAGCGACCTTCAACTGTTGCCTATTCGCCAATTGGTATTGTTCAAAAACCGCATCGTGACTGAAAACGACAGCAAGATGTCGAAAGCAGAAAAAGCGGCAGAGCTAGCCGTTATCGACGCCCAACTTGCTGATTTAAACCGCAAGCAGAGCGCAATTACCGCGATGGCTAAATAGTTAAAAGCTAGCTGGGTGAAAGCCCAGCTTTTTTAAAGCCAACTTATCTAGACATGTTGAGAGCGTGAAATGAATACCGAAGCAAGCATTCTTAATCCAAATACTAAACCCTCTTGGTTGAGCCTACTATTCTGGGGTATTGCCATTGCAGGTTTAGCCTGGAGTTGGCAAGGCGCAGAAATAGCGCCAATGAAAATTTATAACGACGCCGGCAATATGGCTGAGTTAGCCAGTGACTTCTTCCCGCCAGACTTTAGCGATTTAAATTACTACCTAGAAGAAATGTTAATCACCCTGCATATCGCTATTTGGGGCACCATTTTCTCAATATTCCTGTCGGTTCCTTTTGGCTTAATGTGTGCCGAAAATATGGTGCCAGCGTGGGTATATCAACCAATGCGTCGCCTCATGGATGCCGCTCGCGCCATTAACGAAATGGTATTTGCCATGTTGTTTGTGGTCACCGTGGGCCTAGGTCCTTTTGCTGGGGTAATGGCTTTGTTTATTCACACCACCGGGGTACTTGCCAAACTGTTCTCAGAAGCCGTTGAAGCGATAGATCCTGGCCAAGTTGAAGGCGTGCGCGCCACCGGTGCCAATAAGCTAGAAGAAATTGTATACGGAGTCATCCCCCAAGTGCTGCCGCTATGGATCTCGTTCTCCCTCTATCGTTTTGAATCTAACGTACGCTCTGCCACCGTTGTAGGCATGGTAGGCGCAGGAGGCATTGGCGTTATTTTGTGGGAAAGCATTCGAGGATTTATGTTCCCGCAAACTTGCGCCGTGATGATCATTATTGTGGCTACCGTGAGCCTGCTGGACTTTGCCTCACAACGCGTTAGAAAACTTTTTATTTAGGTGAACTGAACCATGCCTCGTTATCAAGAAATAGCCTTGAGCTTAGAGAAAGAAATTAGCCATGCGTATCAAGCAGGCCAATACCTGCCGCCTGAGCAACGTTTGGCCGAGCGCTATCAAGTTAATCGCCACACCTTGCGACGCGCCATTGACGAACTGGTGCTAAAAGGTTGGCTACTACGACAGCAAGGTAAAGGGGTGATGGTACTGAGTAAGCCCGTGCGCTACCCATTACATTCGGGGTCTAAGTTCACCGATAACCTACTTAGCGCAGGTGCTAAACCCAATAGCCGCCTATTAAGCTTTATTCGCACCAATGCCAACCAACCGGTCGCTAAAGGCTTAGGCGTAGAGTTGGCCAGCCCGGTTATTCAGCTTAAAACCCTACGTTTTATCGACCAAGTACCGATTAGCATTGTGTTTCACCATCTGCGTTTAGGCGAGCACGAGGCACACTTAAGCCAATACCAACAAGGCTCGTTACACAGCTTTCTAAAGCAACACTGCAATATAGAACTGCGTCGTCAGCAAACCGTTGTTGGGGCGCAACTGCCTAACAATGAAGACCAAGCCTGCTTGCAAATTGATGCCAGTAATCCTTTGCTCACCCTGCAAACCGTCAATGTAGATCAGCAACAGCAAGCCTTTGAATTTTCCATTTCTCATATTAGAGCTGAGCTAGTAGAGCTTAGCCTGGAGCACCCGTTATGAGCCACTCACCGACCCAGCAGCCATCATCCGAACATTCAATACGCCAGCACTGGATGGCCGTTTTAGCTAATGCTTCTTACCCAGCGTTAGTTAGCCGTTGGCAACAGCTTAACTTAGACCCTGAGTGCGAAGTTATTCGCCAGCCAGAAGTTGGTCTAGCCCGTTTGCAAGGGCGCGTTGGCGGCACTGGTGAACGCTTTAATTTAGGCGATACCACCATTACTCGCGCTGCCGTGCGTTTACCTAATGGCACGCTAGGTTATGGCTATTTACGCGGTCGAGCCAAACAACACGCACTGTTGTCGGCGGTTATTGATGCCCTAATGCAAAACCGAGAATACGCCCCTAGCTTGCAGGAGGCGGTAATTCAGCCGCTGGCCGAACTACAGCAACAAGCAAAACGTAAAACGGCTGAACACGCAGCCCAATCCAAAGTCGATTTCTTCACGGTTGTAAGAGGAGAAGATTAATGCAGCACATTGAATCTGGATTTATCGACGGCATACATAATGCCCAACAATGCTTTCGCTACATCCTAAAAGCCTTAAGCGAGCCTGGCACCGTGGTTACGCTCAACAAACACCCCGGTTTTTCGCCGCTAAATGCCGCCGCGAGCCAAATAATAATGAGCTTGTGCGACCAGCAAACGGGCGTGTATTTAAGCTCAGCACTTGCTGAATCAAGAGACGGTTTAGAGCGGGCTTGGCATAACTTGGCCTTTCACAATGGCGTTTCCTCAACGCCTATGGAGCAAGCCGATTACCTAGTGGTCAGTGGCATTGAAGATCTTAACTTACAACGTGTTAAGGCTGGCACAGATGCCAGCCCAGAGCTGAGTGCCAGCGTATTAGTTCAAACTACCGGTTTTGATAAGGGGCCTCGTTTTCGTTTAAGCGGACCCGGCATTAAACACAGCGTAGAGCTACAACTGGGTGAGCTTAGTGACAGCCTAGTGAACTACTTGCTTAAGCCCAGCCATCGCTACCCACTCGGTATTGATTTTATGTTCTGCCATCAGCAGTCGCTGGTGGCCATTAGTCGTACCACCAAGCTGGAGTTAATCTAATGTATGTAGCGGTAAAAGGTGGCGAAAAAGCCATCGAAGCAGCCCATAAACTGCAAGCTGAGCGCCGCCGTGGCGATACCAATATAGCGGAATTAAGCGTTGAGCAAATTAGCCAACAGCTCAGCTTAGCGGTTGAACGCGTAATGACCGAAGGTGGTATTTTCGACCGTGAACTGGCAGCACTGGCGATTAAGCAAGCCAGTGGCGATCAAATCGAAGCAATATTTTTACTACGCGCTTATCGTACTACTTTGCCACTGTTGGCCACTTGTGAGCCATTAGACACCAACAACATGCAGGTGCAAAGGCGCGTTTCAGCCACCTATAAAGACTTGCCTGGCGGCCAACAACTGGGCCCGACATACGATTACAGCCACCGCTTATTGGACTTTAGCTTACTGGCTGAGCAACAAGCCAACAGCAAGGCTAAACCGCCAGCGGCTGGAGCTTCAATCCAAGGTGATAACTCACAACAAGCCTTTAGCAAAGTATTCTCCTTGTTAGAACAACAAGGCCTAGCCAAGCCCGAAGTAGATGAAGGCGAAGAACCCGCCGACATTACTCAGCAAGCCATTAGCTACCCTTGTTCGCGGGCAGCTCGCTTGCAACAACTCAGCCGAGGTGACGAGGGATTTTTGCTGTCACTAGCCTACTCCACTCAGCGCGGATACGGCCGTAACCACCCCTTTGCTGGTGAAATTCGCAGCGGCGAAGTAGCCATAGAGATATGCCCCGATGAGCTCGGTTTTACTATAGAAATTGGCTGTATCACCCTCACCGAATGTGAAATGGTAAACGGTTTTGTTAGCCCAGAGGATGAAGACAGCCACTTTACCCGTGGATATGGTTTAGCGTTTGGCTTTAGCGAGCGTAAAGCCATGGCTGTGGCGCTGCTAGACCGTTCGCTGCAAACCGAGAAATATAACGAGCCCGTTACCAGCCCCGCTCAAGATGAAGAATTTGTATTGGCTCACGCCGACAACGTAGAAGCCGCTGGTTTTGTTTCTCACTTAAAACTTCCGCACTACGTTGATTTCCAATCTGAATTAGAACTGCTGCGCAAAATGCGCCAGCCAGGAGCAAACCATGACCAGCTATAGCCAACAAGCAGCTGCGTTAAACAACGATACTCAGCAATACAACTTTGCTTACTTGGATGAGCAAACCAAACGGATGATCCGCCGCGCCATACTAAAAGGCGTCGCGATTCCTGGCTACCAAGTGCCATTTGGTGGGAGAGAAATGCCAATGCCTTACGGTTGGGGCACTGGCGGCATAATGCTTAGCGCTTCCATATTGGGCCAAACTGATGTGCTAAAAGTGATAGACCAAGGCGCTGATGACACCACCAATGCAGTGTCTATTCGCCAGTTTTTTAGCAAAGTGTGTGACATTGCCACCACCGAAAAAACCGAACAAGCCAGCGTCATTCAAACCCGCCACCGCATTCCAGAACAAGCCTTGAGTAATGACCAAATTTTGGTGTTCCAAGTGCCTATTCCTGAGCCTTTGCGCTTTATTGAGCCACGCGAAACCGAAACCAAGAAAATGCACGCGCTTGAGGAATACGGCTCAATGCAAGTAAAACTCTACGAAGACATTGTTAAGTACGGTTACATTGCCACCAGCTACGCCTACCCAGTGAACGTGCATGGTCGCTACCTAATGGATCCCTCGCCTATCCCTAAGTTTGATAACCCCAAATTGCATCAATCGGAAGCCTTAATGATTTTTGGTGCAGGTCGTGAAAAACGCATTTACTGCATACCGCCCTATACCGATGTGCACAGTCTCGATTTTGAAGACCATCCTTTTAGCATTCAGCAGTGGGACGAGCCATGCAGCTTGTGCGGCAGTCACGATACCTTTTTAGATGAAGTACTTATCGACGACCAAGGCCAACGCATGTTTATTTGCTCGGATACCGACTTCTGCCAGAAGCAGCAAGCCGCAGCGCAAGGAATTAATAATGACTAAGCTAGCCAGCGCATTGAACACCAATACACCACAAGCCGCAGTGCTATACGCAAAGCAAGAAACTCCGCTATTAAAAACCACTAACTTGAGCATGTTATATGCGCCGGGCAAGGGTTTTGAAGCGGTGGATTTGGAGCTATTCCCCGGCGAAGTATTAGCCATTGTTGGCGAATCGGGCTCAGGTAAAACCACATTATTAAAAACCCTATCGGGGCGTTTACCTCCGCAAACAGGCAGTGTTGATTTTTTGATTGAGCCACAAAACAGTGCCCAGCTTTACCAAATATCAGAGGCACAACGCCGCCGCTTAATTCGCGAAAATTTTGGCATTGTGCACCAACACCCTATGGACGGCTTACGCCCACGCGTATCAGCAGGTGGCAACATTGGTGAGCGTTTAATGGAAGTGGGTGCGCGCAATTACAGCGACATTCGCCAACAAGCACTCACCTGGCTAGAAGCCGTTGAGATTGATGAAAGTCGCATCGACGACATGCCCCTCACCTTTTCTGGCGGCATGCAACAACGCCTGCAAATTGCCCGCAACTTGGTCACTCACCCCAAGCTGGTATTTATGGACGAACCCACTGGCGGATTGGATGTTTCGGTACAGGCGCGTTTGTTAGATTTAATTCGCAATTTAGTCACCGAACTGCAACTCGCGGTGGTTATCGTCACTCATGACCTAGCGGTAGCGAGGTTGTTGGCACATCGAATTATTGTGATGAAACAAGGCCAAGTTGTAGAAAGTGGCCTTACCGACCGAGTATTAGATGATCCGCGTCACCCCTATACACAACTACTGGTTTCATCGGTACTTCAACAATAGGTATATCAACAATAACGCTTAGCTAACAAGGAGTTTTCATGGAACCGATAATGATTGCTAAAAACATCGACAAAACCTTTGTGTTACACAACCAAGGGGCTGCACGTTTACCGGTTTTACGCCGACAAAATGTAGAGATTTTTGCCGGGGAATGCCTAGTACTAAACGGCAGCTCTGGTTCAGGTAAATCGAGCTTATTACGCTCGCTCTATGGCAACTATCAAGTAGACCGAGGCGAACTGCTGATTCGCCAAGGCGAACAATGGCTAGATATGGCTGAAGCTGAGCCACGCCAAATTATTGCACTGCGACGCAATACCATAGGTTGGGTAAGCCAATTCTTACGGGTTATTCCTCGCTTGTCGGCCCTAGATATTGTAATGCAGCCAATGCTAGAGAACGGCATTAGCGAGCAGGTTGCCAAACCCAAAGCACAAGCCTTACTGCACCAACTTAACGTGCCCGAGCGCCTTTGGGGCTTAGCGCCAGCTACTTTCTCTGGTGGCGAGCAGCAACGGGTAAATATTGCCCGAGGCTTTGCCCTCGACTATCCCATTTTATTACTCGACGAACCAACAGCATCACTAGACAAACACAATGCCCAGCAAGTGGTTGAGTTGATACTTGCCGCGAAGCAACGTGGTGCAGCCATTGTGGGCATTTTCCATGATGTATGGGTGCGAGAATTAGTCGCCGACCGATTACACAACATGCAAGAACCCTCTCAACTAGCAGGATAAACCCATGATTATTACCAATGTAAATATGATTCTGGAACACGAGGTTGTGAAAGGTTCATTAGAGGTTCGTGAAGGCCGAATTGTGGCACTTAGCGATACCCTTAGCCAACACAGTAGCGCGGTTAATGGCGATGGCGCTTATTTGCTGCCGGGTTTAATTGAGCTACATACCGATAACCTAGAAAAGTTTTTTACCCCTCGGCCAAAAGTAAATTGGCCCAGTGGTTCAGCCATGGCCAGCCATGATGCGCTGATGGTATCGAGTGGCATTACTACGGTATTAGACGCTATCGCCCTTGGTTACATTAATGACCACGGCACCCGTCTAGCCAACCTAGAACGGATGTTACATACCATTGTAAATAGCCAGCAACGAGGTGATAACCGCGCAGAACATTTACTGCATTTGCGTTGCGAGTTACCCAATGCAGATACCGCCAACATCTTCGAAACCTTGGTTGAGCAAGGGCCGGTAGCCATGGTCTCACTAATGGATCACACACCAGGGCAACGCCAATTTGTAGATAGTGAAAAATACCGTACCTACTACATGGGAAAATATGGCCTCAACGACCAAGAGATGGCCCGTTTTGAAGCTGAACAAACCGAGGCTTCAGAGCTTTGGTCTGATAAGAATCGCAAACACATTGCTGCATCGGCACGAGAACGCGGTATAGCCTTAGCCAGCCATGACGATGCCACCGTAGAACACGCGCTTGAGTCAGCAGCACTAGGCTGTGCAGTTGCCGAATTCCCAACTACCGTCGCTGCAGCTAAAGCCTCTCATGAAGGTGGTTTACAAGTGATGATGGGCGCACCAAATATTGTTCGCGGCGGTTCTCATTCAGGCAATGTGGCGGCAGCAGAGCTGGCGCGCGAAGGTGTATTAGATATTCTTTCTTCAGACTATTACCCCATGAGCATGTTAGATGCCGCCTACCAAGTGGCCAGTATGGAAGATAATCATTACGACCTGTGCCAAGCGATTCAAATGGTGAGCTTAACGCCTGCGCTAACCTTAGGCATGGATGACCGAGGCAGCATTTGCGAAGGCAAGCGCGCCGACTTAGTGCTAGCAAAACCCAATGACGACCGCTTGCAAGTAATGCAAGTATGGCGTGAAGGAGAGCGAGTGTTTTAATGATTACTCTCAGCCACCCCACTGAGCTAAGCGGCGAAGCCAAGCTATTTTACTTGGTTGGTCCTTCTGGCTCAGGCAAGGACAGTATTATTAACTTGTTGCGTAGCCAGCTACAAACTAACAGCAATTTATTAATTGCTCATCGCTATATAACGCGAGCAGTGGATGACAGCGGTGAAAACCATATTGCCTTAAGTGTGCCCGAATTTACCCACCGTAAACACAGCGGCTTGTTCGCCATGGATTGGCAAGCCAATGGCTGCAATTACGCCGTGGGTAACGAGGTAAATACTTGGCTAAGCATGGGCTTTTCGGTGTTGTTTAACGGCTCTCGTCAACACATTGACCTAGCAGAAGAGCTGTTTGGCGAGCGCCTTAGAGTGATAGCCTTAGATGTTGAACCAGAAATACTCGCCGAACGTTTACACAAACGAGGCCGCGAACAGCAACGCGATATTGAAGCGCGCTTGCGCCGCAGCGCCAAATTTCAAGCAAACTTGCCCGAGCAATGCTGGCGCTTAGACAATAATCGCAGCATAGAAAACACCGTAAACAAGCTGCTTAAATACATCGACAATCAAACCACAGAGTTGTATATCCAATGAAGTTAACCCTGTTAGGCACTGGCAATGTGCAAGCGTGTCCGCTGTATGGCTGCGACTGTTTAGCCTGCCAGCGAGCGGTTAAAGACCCTAGCAAAGCCAGGCATTTATGTTCTGCGGTACTAGAAGTTAATGGTAAGCAGATACTCATAGATGCTAACCACCCGCAATTGCAAAGCCTATTTCCAGCCGGTTCAATTGATGCCATTGTTCTCACTCACTACCACATGGATCATGTTCAAGCCCTGTTTGAACTGCGTTGGGGAGTGGCTGAGCCCATTGCTGTTTACCAACCCAATGATAAACAAGGCTGTGACGATTTATTCAAACATCCGGGCATATTGCAGTTTCAGCAACCACTAAGTGAAAACCAGGCCTTTGAGTTAGCCAACATCAACATTATTCCACTGGCCTTACATCACTCAAAACCCACCTTGGGATATCTATTTTGCAGCGAGCATGGCCGTATCGCCTACCTTACCGATACCTTGGGTATTCCAGACCAAAGCTGGCAACAACTGCTTCGCCATCCTCCTAATTATGTGGTCATTGATTGCAGCCATTCGCCGCTGCATCGCTCTAGTAACCATAATAATTTAAGTGATGTATTAGAACTGGCGCATGCCCTACCCGACAGCCAGTGGGTGCTTACCCACATTAGTCATGAGCTAGACCACTACCTGATGCAGCATCCCGACTGTTTGAGTGCCAATGTCCAAGTGGGTGCAGACGGTATGCAACTAACCCTTTAACTAATACTGCAAGGAGGCCAAGGTGGCCATTGTTGATCCTGGAAACAACCTAAGCTCGTCCCCATCAGTTGCAGCAAGCGCCAAAATTAGCAGCAGCCAACTTGGCCTATGGACTGAGATTGGGGAACGCTGCTTGTTAGACAATGTAATGTTTGGCGATTATAGCTACGCCCAAAACGATGTCGACTTAGCCCTGTGCGATGTAGGCAAATTTGTCTCCATTGCCTCTAGCGTGCGGATCAATCCTAGCAACCACCCTTGGTGGCGCGCTAGCTTGCATCATTTTAGTTATCGCCCACAAAAATATGGCATGGCGAACAGTGTTGACGATGAGTTTTTTAGCTGGCGAGCCGACAACAAAGTGAGTATTGGTCATGATGTTTGGATTGGTCATGGCGCAATCATTATGCCTGGAGTCAACATTGGCAATGGCGCCATTGTAGGCTCTGGTAGCATTGTAACGAAAGACGTTCCAGGGTGGCATATCGTGGTGGGTAACCCAGCTAAAGTGCTTAGGTCGCGCTTTGAACAGACAGACATTGGCGAGCGCTTAGACAAACTAGCGTGGTGGAACTGGTCTCATGAGCAACTCGCCCAAGCCTTGCCCTTGTTCCAACAAGACTGCCTCGCCTTTCTAGAGCACTACGAGCAGCAAGCGGAAACGGTGTAATGAGCCCAGTAAGGTGCTAGTCAGCGCGCAAAAGCTTCGCTTTGCCACTCACGCTATGGCCATTGCCCAAACCTTACTTTGGGCAAGCTTGTATTACAGTTTTCCTGCCTTGCTATTAACCTGGCAATCTCAACTTAATTGGTCTTTAGCCGACTTATCCTTAGCCTTTACGCTCGCCTTAGTGATGTCGGCAATTTGTTCACCGTTAATTGGCCGCTTAATCGATCAAGGCTTGGGCACAAAGGTATTGGCGCTAAGTGCCGCCGCCGGCGGCTTGGGATTGCTGTTACTTGGACAAATTCAACAACTTTGGCAGTTTTACGTGGTGTGGGCATTCATCGGCTGCGCCAGTGCGGGCTGTTTATATGAGCCCTGCTTTGCATTTTTAACCCGTTATACTGGCGCAAACGCTAAATCGGCAATCACCAAAATAACGCTTTATGCTGGCTTCGCCGGTACCATTAGTTTTCCCGCGTGTTTTTACTTGGTTAGTCACTTTTCATGGCCGTTTACGGTAAGTACGTTAGGGTTTGTGGTGTTGCTTGTGGCCGTGCCACTGCTGTGGTTTAGCAGCGTCAGCATTCAAAAAGCTAACAAGGTTGGGTTTCATAAAGACAATCATAAAGCTTCTACGTCAGCGTCTGGTAGGCTTAAAACCCTCAGCTTTTGGCTAATTGCTATCGCATTTTCACTTAGTGCGCTTAACCATACTCTTGTAGTGAACTATTTATTACCCACCATGCACGCGCTAAGCTTCTCGCCCAACAAGGCAGTAATAGTGATGTCGATGATTGGCCCAATGCAAGTGATTGGCAGGATTGTGATGATGAGAGTAGACAGGAGACTCAGCAATCCAATGATAGCAATGCTGTGTTTTATTAGTATGTTTAGTGCGGCAACATTAATGTGGTGGTTAGCGGAATGGCAAATAGTGATATGGGGAGTGGTAGTGCTACAGGGTGCAGCTTATGGGGTTACTAGCATTATGCGACCGGTGCTCACCAAACAACTCTTAGGCAGCGAAAACTTTGGCGCTATCTCTGGTTACCTAGCGGTACCCTATTTGCTCGCTACTGCCAGCGCGCCATTTTTAGGGGCTTTTGTTTGGCAATTACACCAACAGCAGGCCATTTTTGCTGTCATTAATCTCAGTGCTCTGCTGGGCTTAGTCGCAATGGCAGCATGTTGTTTCCAACACACTGCCACTACCAACAGTTATCAGAAGTTAACTGCTAAACCTAGGTAAGCACCGCTGTCGCTTGTGCTGTAGCTACGTGTTGCAATGTCTTCGTATTGATAACCGGCAGAAATGTCGATAGTGCTCGCCACTAAATCAAACAATTCATAGTTAACACCCGCACGGAAACGGTTTGCTTTGTAATCTTCGTCTGTTAGTGACAATTTAAGATCACTTTCTAAGCCAAGACCTGAACCTGGGAAACGCCACGCTACGCGGCCCACCGCATACACTTGCTCGCCAGAGTCAGTGCCCGCTAAAAACGAATCAGCACTGTCCCAACTCTCGTAACCCGCACCTAAGTCTAAGTACAAACCGGCAGTATCAAATAAGTTGTAGTAAAGCTCACCTTGGTAGCTAGACCCGTCAGCCGCATCGCCTTGTTTACGCTTGTTAGCGCCAACAGCAACATTTGGAATTAACGGGATAGGATGCTTAAAGCGTACTTCAATATCACCTTGCCATGCCGAAGAGGCTTTAGGGTCGGTATTGGTTTGAGCTAAGTGGCTGGCAACAGTCAGGCCAAGTAAATCAGCTTGAACGGGAAGTGCAGCGAACATTGCAGCGCCAATCGCTAGGCGAAATTTCATGGTGAGTCCTTTAACTAAACAACATCTATGAGGGTAAGGCGGCATTCTGCCATGAGCATTGTTTAACGCCAAGAGAAAATACTACTTAAAGCACTCGGGTTAGGTTAATTAGCTAAAATAAGTATATTTGCACTATTTTACTGCAACAAAACAGTAATACGGTAATCCTTAATCACAGTTCCAATTCCGCCAGTTATTCCGGTAATTTGAAAACCGCAAACTTCCATTAACATAATTGACACATCAAACAAACTAATTCACTATCTTTTAGTCAGTAAACAGCTCAAGACTTCATCCTGAATGACTAAGTAGTCATTTATAACTAATATCACTTTGTTAAACAGACAGATATGAATGAATCATCTAGCTTAGCGCAAGTGCTGGCCCTCCCTAGCCAGTCACACCATCACAGCCACAGCTACTACCAAGTAGTGATTGGGCTGCAAGGACAGACTGAATTCGACATTCAGGGCCAAGGTAATTTAGTGGGTCCGGGGCAAGGCTGCTTAGTGCCGGTAGCAACAGACCACGCCTTTACCGGCTTAGGTCGCAATCAGATATTGGTGGTAAACCTGCCGTCACATCAACAGCACGTAAACTCGCTGCAAAACTATCAAGATAAGGTTTGCCAGCTATTTGAACGCAAGGCCTTTTTTCAGCTATCCAACCAATCTCAAGTACTAATTGCTGCCCTGTGCCACGAAATTGTTAGCCAACCACAAGACTTGTTACTCGGCGAGGCTTGCGCCAATACTTTAGTCTGCGTATTGCAAAATCAACAGGCCCTAGCAAACAACCATCAGCAGCGTGGCGCCCGTTTACAAATGGATATTGTTGATCGCTACATTCAACAGCACTTACATCAAAAAATTAGCGTGGCCCAGCTCGCTGGCTGTGTTTACTTGGCAGAAAGCCAATTCTACCAGCGGTTCCGCCAACAAAATGGTGTTACTCCTCACCAATATGTATTGCGTAAACGCTTCGAGCTGGCCAAGCAACTATTGGCCGATGTTACCCTAAGCCTGCAGCAAATCTCCGATAGTTGCGGCTTTGCTAGCCAAAGCAGCTTTACCAGTGCATTTGGCACTTTTTTCGGTCAATCTCCCGCGCGCTATCGTCGCCAACATCATTAATTAGCTCACTGAGTTTTTAATCATTGCTTGCCGTTACTACACTTAATGCTAAAAGCTGCCAGCAATAGTCTTTGAATTTGTTAACACTTCAGTTCAACGTTTGTTAATCAGCGGAGTTTTTCTAAAAAATCTCGGAGTTTTTCGAAATACCCAAGGCAAAAAGCACTCTACAATCAGTCGCTCAATAACAAAGCCGTAACATCCTCTGTCCCCTCGCAGAGGTTGGCAATACGAGGACATAGCATGCTGAATTCAACGCACCTAGATGCTCAACAAATGCTACACGCTTCATTTATCGACCAACCCGTAGATCAGCTGTGGCAGCATATTTCTCCTTTGTATTCGGTCGATGAGTCCACTTGGTTAAAGCAATTGCTGCCTATCGCCCAGCCCAGCGAAACCGAATTAAGTACCAGCACTGTGCTAGCCACTCAATTAATCGAGCGCGTACGCGCCGACAAAAAAGCCGTACAAATGATCGACGCCCTGTTGCTTGAATACAGCCTAGATACCCGCGAAGGCATATTGTTAATGTGTTTGGCCGAAGCGCTCATGCGAGTACCCGATGCAGCCACTGCCGACGCGCTAATTCGCGATAAAATGAGTGTGGCCGATTGGAAGTCTCACCTTAAGAGTTCAGACTCATTATTTGTAAATGCCTCTACCTGGGGCTTAATGCTCACTGGCAAAGTAGTCAGTTTAGATGAACCCGCTAACGGCCAACCCAGTAGCATACTCAACCGACTAGTGAACAAGTTCTCTGAGCCAGTTATTCGCCAAGCCATGCACCAAGCCATGAAAATTATGGGGCATCAGTTTGTGCTGGGCAGGAACATTCAAGAAGCGCTAAAAAATGGTGATGAACCACGCAGCCAAGGCTTTAGCTACTCCTTTGATATGTTGGGAGAATCTGCACTTACCGCAGAAGACGCCAGCAAATATGCTAACGATTACAACCAAGCGATTAGCCAAGTAGCCCAAAGCCAACAAGGTAATACGCATTCGGCTCCTGCCCCTTCTGTATCGATTAAGTTATCGGCATTGCACCCGCGTTACGAAGCTGCCAATCAAACCCGGGTAATGAACGAAATGTTTAACAGTGTGTTAGCCCTGCTTGTGCATGCTCGTGAACAAGAAGTGGCTATCACCATCGACGCTGAAGAAGCCGACCGCCTTGAAATATCACTCAAGCTTTTTGCCAAACTGTATCAAGATCCCGCCATGCGCGGCTGGGGTAAGTTTGGGCTGGTGGTGCAAGCCTATTCAAAACGAGCATTGCCAGTAATAGCATGGCTTGCAGGTTTGGCTAAAAAACAGGGTGATGTTATTCCGATGCGCTTGGTTAAAGGCGCTTATTGGGATACCGAACTAAAGCTTGCTCAGCAACATGGTCATAATGGCTACCCCGTGTATACCCGCAAAGAAGCCACCGACGTTAGCTATTTAGCCTGCGCACGCTTGCTGCTTAGCGAGCACTTACGGGGCTTAATTTTTCCGCAGTTTGCTAGCCATAACGCACAAACCATTGCCGCCATATCAGCAATGGCCAGCCATAAAGAGTTTGAATTTCAACGTTTGCACGGCATGGGAGATGCCTTGTATAACCATGCTAAAAGCTTATTGGCTAGTGATGTACGCATCTACGCCCCCGTGGGTAGCCATAAAGATTTGCTGCCGTATTTAGTGAGACGTTTATTAGAAAATGGCGCGAATAGTTCGTTTGTACACCGTTTAGTCGATGCGCGATGCCCAGTAGCAGATCTAACCATTCACCCAGTGACTTTATTACGCTCACGTAGCTGTTTGCATAACCCTAGAATTGTTAAGCCTCCACAGTTGTTTGGCGAGCAACGCCAAAACTCCAGCGGTGTAGCCACCGATATTGAAAGTGAATGGCAACCCTTTGAGCGCCAAATAAGCGCCTTTTTAGGTGACTATACATGGCAGGCGCAATCGATAATTAATGGCGAAAAGCAGCCTGGCGAAGCCAAACAAATTGCCGCACCTTACCATCGCCAGCAACATGTTGGCAGGGTAATGTGGGCAACCAGTGAACAAGCAGAACAAGCCATTAGTGCCGGCCAACAAGCGTTTACTAGCTGGCGAGATACACCAGTTAAACAGCGTGCTGCTTTCCTGCTTAGCTTGGCCGACAAACTAGAGCAAAACATGGCTGAGCTAGTGGCCTTATGTCATCGCGAAGCAGGCAAAACCGTATTAGACAGCATCGACGAAATTCGCGAGGCAGTAGACTTTTTACGTTACTACCCACAGCAAGCAGTCGCCAATTTTAGCCAGGCCTGCGAGCAAACAAGCTTTAATGGTCACACTCAACATGTGGAGTATCAGGGTCGAGGCGTATTTGTTTGCATCAGCCCATGGAATTTCCCATTGGCTATCTTTATTGGCCAAATCTCGGCAGCGCTTGTCTCGGGCAATACTGTTGTTGCCAAACCCGCCGAGCAAACCTCGTTAATCGCAACGCGATGTATCGAGCTTTTGTTAGACACAGGCATTCCAGATCCTGTTATTAGTTTAGTGATTGGCAGTGGTGCAGAACTAGGCGAGAGCTTAAGCAGTGACCCACGCATTGCCGGCGTAGCTTTCACCGGTTCAACTCCCACGGCGCAAACAATTAACCGCCAACTGGCTAAGCGAGAAGCGATGCCAGTGCCATTTATTGCTGAAACTGGCGGACAAAATGCCATGTTAGTCGACAGCACCGCCCTACCCGAGCAAGTAGTACGTGATGTTATTCGCTCCGCGTTTGCGTCTGCTGGCCAACGCTGCTCTGCGCTGCGAGTATTGTATGTTCAGCAAGATATTGCAGATCGAATTATTACATTGATTCAAGGAGCGATGGCAGAACTTAGCGTGGCTTGCCCCGAGCGCTTAAGTACCGATGTAGGTCCAGTCATCGATGCCCTCGCGCAAAAAAAATTACTTACCCATGTTGCGTGGCTAAAGAAAAATGCCCAGCTTATTTACCAGCTCGAACTACCCAAGCAATGTGAGCAAGGCACCTTTGTTGCCCCCTGTGCATTTGAAATCGAAAATATTAACCAGCTCAACCAAGAGCACTTCGGCCCTATTTTGCATGTGATTAAATATCAAGCAAATCAACTTGATAGGGTAATTGATCAAATAAACCAAAGTGGTTTTGGTTTAACATTGGGGGTGCATAGTCGTAATGAAAGCACCTATCAGCACATAGAACAGCGCGCACGTGTGGGTAATTGCTACATCAACCGAGACCAAGTAGGCGCAGTGGTGGGGGTACAACCCTTTGGTGGCCAAGGCTTATCTGGCACAGGCCCTAAAGCCGGTGGACCACACTACTTATATCGCTTTGTAAAAGCGCAAGTCACTCCATTGAGTAACGGCGAGGTGCAATAACATGGCTATGCATATGAATCAGTTGAACCAAAGCCTAGCGGTATTAGAAACTTGGCAACAACAAAGTGTGGAGCAACGGGTCGCTATTGTTCAGCGTTGGGCAACATTGTTAGACCAGCGTGATAATAAGTTTAGCCAAAGCGTTGCGATGATCCGCTTTCAATGCCAACAAGCCTTAGCAACAATAGCGCAGACCCACACGTTGCAAGGGCCTACTGGTGAAACCAACCAGCTATATTGTGTTGGCCGTGGCAGCTTTTTAGTGTTTGCCGACGAAGCCGCTAACACCACAGCTTTAGTGGGTTTAATCAGCGCCGCTTTAGTCGCTGGCAATACCGTTATTTGTAGTGCAGCTAACACACATATTGAGCTAGATAGTTTGCTCAGTGAATTACTGCGAGCTGACTGCCCAGACAGAGTAGCCACTCAAGTGGCTGCAGAAGCCTGCGAGCCTTTAGCTAAACAGCCGCAGTTAGCGGGCGTAGCTTTAGCCGCTGCACCTGCAACTTGCCAGCGCTTTAACCAAATATTGGCAGAGCGCGAGGGGCAATTGGCTCAGCTGATTTACGAAACCGATTCTCTTAACTTTAGCCAGTTGAGCGATTCAAGCTTGTGTTTACGCTTTATCACAGAGCGCACACGCACCATAAATATTACCGCCGTTGGTGGTAACGCTAGTCTGCTAGAGCTAGGCAGCGGCGAATAATAACCGATAAAGCCCCAAATGCTCATTTGAGCAATAAAAGGAACAAGGAATGATTGAAAATAGCTTCGCTATCAGTGCCACATTTATAGCCTATCTCATCGTTATGCTATCAATTGGTATTTACGCTTATAAACGCACCTCAAACTCTGAAGACTACTTCTTGGGTGGCCGTTCTTTAGGCCCATGGCCAGCAGCCTTATCTGCTGGCGCCTCCGATATGAGTGGTTGGTTACTACTAGGTTTACCAGGTTACGCCTACGCCGCAGGCATTGAAGCCTTCTGGCTAGCCGGCGGCCTGTTAATAGGAACATGGTTAAACTGGCTGATTTGCGCCAAACGCCTGCGTACCTACTCCATTGTGGTAGACAATGCGCTCACCATTCCTGAGTTTTTTGCACGCCGTTTTGAAGACAAATCAAAACTACTGCAATCAATCTCAGCATTCTTCATCCTGCTGTTCTTCTTGTTCTACACCAGCTCAGGCTTGGTAGCAGGTGGCAAGTTATTCGAAACCGTATTTGGTTTGGACTACACCACTGCAGTAATAGTGGGTACAGTTTGTGTGGTGTCTTACACCCTCTTTGGTGGTTTCTTAGCCGTATCATGGACAGACTTAGTGCAAGGCTTGTTAATGTCGGCAGCGCTAATGATAGTGCCAATAGCCGCTATGGAAGGTTCATTTGGTGATTTAAGCCAAGCACTAGAACTAAAAAATCCAGAGCTACTTAATCTATGGACAGACGTAAAAGGCGAGCCTTTATCTGCCATTGCTATTATCTCGTTAGTGGCATGGGGTTTGGGCTACTTTGGCCAACCGCATATTTTGGCGCGTTTTAAAGCCACTCGCAGCAATAAAGACATTGGTACCGCTCGCCGTATCGCAGTAACGTGGACAGCCTTATCAATGGCTGGCGCACTGCTAATTGGCCTAGTAGGCATTACCTACGTAGATGCCCAACTGGGTGGCAGCATTAAAGATGGCGAAACCATCTTCATGTTATTGGTAAACGCAATCTTCCACCCTGTGATTGCCGGTATTTTGTTGGCCGCAATTCTAGCAGCCATTATGAGTACAGCCGATTCACAACTGTTAGTGTCATCATCTGCCCTAGCAGAAGATTTTTACAAGCAGGTATTTCGCCCGCAAGCCAGCCAACAAGAGATTGTTAAAGTAGGCCGCGTAGCAGTAGTCGCGTTATCCATTGTAGCGCTGGTGTTAGCAATGAACCCCGAAAGCTCAGTACTAGGCCTAGTGTCTTACGCTTGGGCAGGGTTTGGTGCAGCCTTTGGTCCCGCCTTATTGTTAAGCCTGTTCTGGAAAGACATGAACCGCAATGGCGCATTAGCCGGTGTAGTATTAGGTGGCGTAACAGTGGTGGTTTGGAAGCAACTAAGCGGTGGCATTTTCGATATTTATGAAATTGTTCCAGGCTTTATTTTAGCCAGCATTGCAATTATTGCCGTGAGCAAAGCCACTGGTGGCGCTGAAGCCTCTGTGCAAAAAACACACGAAGAATACGAGAAACAGTTAATTAGCTTAGACTAAATTCTCAAGTTAATTAACAACCGCTAGCCTTTGGGTTAGCGGTTTTTTTGTGCCCGTTTCAGCAACAACAAAGCGTAAACAATCCACCTCTTTATACAAGCACAACATCATCATGCTCAAGAACCAATATCTAACACTCTCATGCACCATTACCAGTTTCAGCAACCCTCATAAACACTGCAGATAAACTTATTTACCCTTAACTTTTCTCTCTTTGGCTGGGCAAAAACACTGTGGCTATATACACATAATTGGTCATTCCTCCTTTCCACAAGTGCTTGCATCCTTTTCTGCTGATGTTTTTGTTACTTTTCGAGCTAGGTGGCTGATGAGGCTTAGAAAAGGTGATAATCTGTCTTTTATCAAATGTATGATAAGAGGAAAAATGCATTGTTTAAACAAGGAATTTTTCCTCTT
>NZ_JAUORQ010000023.1:0-34354 GCF_030548085.1 Agarivorans sp. 2_MG-2023 | reverse complement strand
TAGCTCAGTTGGTAGAGCGCAACCTTGCCAAGGTTGAGGTCATCAGTTCGAACCTGATGTGCCGCTCCAAATTAAAGCCCTGCATCATTGATGCGGGGCTTTTTTATTGCCTGGAATAAACATTTTTGGCTCTTTGCATTAAGCTAGCAGAATATCTTTCTTTAACAACTAGGCATTCGATGGATCAGCTTGCTCAAATAAAACAAGCGCTTCGCAAACATGCCGATGCTGAAAAGGCCGCTTTTATCCCTCGATACTTTCAAGCCTACGCGGGTGGATATGGCGAAGGTGACCGGTTTTTAGGTATTCGTGTTCCCGATATTCGCAACGTTGCTAAAACTTATCCGCTAGCCATAGAAGAGTTGGATGAGCTAATTAGCTCGGCGTTTCATGAAGAACGCTTTTTTGCCTTGGTGGTGTTGTGTAGCCATTATCAAAAATCAAAGACACGGAGTCAGCAACAGCAGGTAATGGATTTTTATTTACAGCATGTCGAATGGGTGAATAATTGGGATTTGGTAGATTGCTCGGCGCCCAAAATCGTTGGCCCGTATATTTGGCAGCAGCAAGATAAGGACTTGTTAGAAAGGTTCGCTGCAAGTGACAGTATGTGGCAGCAACGCATTGCCATGGTGAGTTGTTTTTATTACATTCGACAAAATGACAGCCAGCTGACGTTATCTTTAGCCGAACGCTTTCGCACTCATCACCATCCATTAATGCATAAAGCGGTGGGCTGGATGCTGCGAGAGTTAGCCAAACGAAATCAACATGCTGTTGAAGGATTTTTGCAGCAACATCTCAATCAACTTCCTCGAGAGTTGCTGCGATATAGTATAGAGCGCTTTGATGAACCTTTGCGTAAGGCCTATTTAAGCGGAGATATTCTTAAATAGTTAACATTGATGCTGCGCGTACATGGCCGCGCCTACAATGCCTGCTTGGTTTAAGCCTTGAGCTGGCAGAGCTTCCGCTTTTAGGGCCAGTTGCTCTGAGTATTTATCAAACTTTTTGCTGGCCCCACCGCCAATAATGAAACAATCGGGCGACATTAAAAACTCTAAGCGTTGTAAATATAAGTTGAAGCGTTTGCCCCACTTTTTCCAGCTAAGCTCTTCGGTTTCTCGCACTCGGGCACTGGCATAATGCTCAGCCACTTTTCCCTCAAGGATAATATGGCCAAATTCGGTATTCGGTAATAGCTCACCATTCACAAAAACGGCACTGCCTAAGCCGGTACCTACGGTAATAATGGCCACTACACCTTGATGATTTACACCTGCACCAAAAGCCATTTCAGCCATGCCTGCGGCATCTGCGTCGTTTACTACATAGCAGGGGCAATCGGTATACTCTGAAAACAAGGCTTCAACATTGGTACCAATCCAGCTTTTATCGATGTTAGAAGCGGTTTGTGCCACGCCATGACTCACCGTAGCCGGGAAGCCGCAGCCAATAGGCCCTTGCCAAGCAAAGTGCTCAACCATTTCTTTTAAGCAGGTGGCAACCGCCTGAGGAGTGGCTGGTTGTGGTGTTGCGATGCGGTGTCGTTCACTAATCAACTGACCCGTATTTGAATCAACGATGGCGGCCTTAATGCCTGTGCCACCTATATCAACGCCAAGTAAGTGCATGAGCTGCTTCCCATTATTTTATTCTAAAAAAGTGTAACAGAACTTAATGGCTCAGGGCATTAAGCATCGCGAGTTAATCCTTTTTCTATAATACGGATCAAACGCGCGGTTTTTCGTGAAGCTTTGCTAGCTTTGGCCAGTTGTTGCTTAATGGCCCAATCAATATGCTCTTGTACAACTTCGCTAACATCTTGTTTTGACTGTAAGTCTTGAATGGCTTGTTCTGAGTAACTGGCATTACCTAAGGCAATGGCTATGTTGCGCAACCATTGCTGGTGGCCAATACGACGAATGGGGGAGCCTTCGGTTTTCTTAAGAAACTCTGCTTCTGTCCATGCAAAAAGTTGTAAAAGCGTGGGTTGGTCGAGCTGTTCGCGGGCAGCAAAATCAGCTTCTTGGGTTAGCTGTGCGTAGCGGTTCCAAGGGCAGGCCAATTGGCAGTCGTCGCAACCATAAATACGATTGCCCATCAGGGGGCGCAGTTCTTCATCTATCACACCGTCGTATTCAATGGTGAGGTAAGAAATACAGCGGCGTGCGTCTACTTGATATGGCTCAACAATCGCTTGAGTTGGGCAAATGGTGATACAGGCTACGCAATCCCCGCACTGCTCTTCAACTGGTTGGTCAATGGGCAGCGGTAAATCTACAAATAGCTCACCTAAGAAAAACCAAGAGCCGGCATCTTGATTAATCACCAAGGTGTGTTTACCGGTCCAACCCAATCCTGCTTTGCTGGCTAACTGGCGTTCCATTACTGGCGCAGAGTCCACAAAAGGGCGCATGTTTAGTTGCTGTTCGCAGTAATCATTAATCGCTATGCCTAAGTGGTTCAGGCGTTTGCGCATTAGCTTGTGATAGTCGCGGCCCAATGCATAACGGCTTATGTAGGCTTGATCGGTTTTACTTAGGCTTTGGGCAAACTTTGCATCTTCAGGCAAGTAATCCATGCGCACAGAAATAATCCGTTGAGTGCCTTCGTGTAATAGTTCGGGGTGTTTACGTAGCTCGAGGTTTCGCGCCAGATAGTCCATTTCGCCGTGGTAGTCTTTAGCTAGCCATTGCTCCACTGATTGATGATGTTGACTAAGATCCACATCTGTTATGCCGATCTGTTGAAAACCTAGCGATTTAGCGGTCAGCTTGATATGTTGAACAAGCTGTTTTAGGTCAATTTCGGTTGGTATGGGCATGGCTCAAAAGCACGATTTATTTTCTTACAGTTTACCACAGACTTTATGGCGCGCCGAAGTAGTGAAAAGCCAAGAGGCCGTGATTGCCGATAAGTTAGGTATCAGCTTGTCACTGCTGATGGAGCGGGCTGGACAAGCCGCTTTTGATTATTTGCAGAGTGCTTGGCCAGGTGCGCAAAAACTATTGGTTTTAGCGGGTGGCGGCAACAATGGTGGCGATGCTTACGTAGTTGCTCGTTTAGCGAAACAGTCTGGTCAGCAAGTTCAAGTGATTGATCTTGGTAGCACAACAGGCAAGCCCAGTGAAGCTGGTGCGGCAAAAGATGCTTGGGTAGCTGCCGGCGGTAAGCTTGAGACATTGGATGAGCTTGACTGGCAGTGCGACGTGATTGTTGATGGTGTATTAGGCACCGGTATCACCGGCTCGCTTCGTCAGCCTTTATGTGACTTATTTGCCAAGGTGAACCTCGCTACAGCGCCAGTGTTGAGTTTAGATTTACCCTCAGGTTTGTGTGCCAATACTGGTCGCAACTTAGGCGCAGTCATCAGCGCGAATGCCACCATTACCTTTATCGCCGCCAAACAAGGTTTGTTTACCGGCCATGCAGCGGAATATGTCGGTGAGTTGGTATTTGCTGGTTTGGGCATTGACCAACAATTTGAGAAATACAATGTAAGTGATGTTTCGCGGGTTGAGGTGAGCGAATTAACTCAAATGCTGCAGCGCCGTTCTAAAACAGCACATAAAGGACAATTTGGCCGGTTGGCTGTGGTGGGCGGAAACAAAGGCATGCCAGGGGCTATTCGCATGGCCGCCGAAGCCAGCTTGCGAGCCGGTGCTGGTTTGGTCAATGTATTCACTCACCCTGATAATTCACCGGTAGTTAACGCTGGTCGCCCCGAATTAATGGTAGCGGGTATAGGGCTTGAACACACAAAGTCATTGGCTGAATCACTGAAGCCATCCCGCTGTGTCGTGATAGGCCCAGGGCTCGGCCAAGATCAATGGGCGAAATTGCTGCTAACTGAAACCTTTAAGCAAACTGTACATTGTTTGGTTGATGCCGACGGGCTTAATCTTTTAGCACTAGCGCCGCTGCGTCGAAATGATTGGGTTTTGACTCCACACCCTGGTGAAGCTGCGAGACTGTTAGCTTGCTCTGTGGCAGATATTGAGGGTGATAGAATTGCAGCTGCACGCCATATCCAGCAAGCTTTTGGCGGCGTTTGTGTGCTTAAAGGTGCTGGAACCATCATTGCTGGGAATGACGGCAAAGTAAAAATTTGTAATGTTGGTAATCCAGGCATGGCATCTGGTGGGATGGGAGATGTTTTGTCTGGTATAATCGGCGGCTTAATGGCCCAATTTGCAGTGCAGCATTCGTTATTTGATATCGCCTGCCTTGGGGTGAGTATTCATGGAATGGCTGGAGATCTAGCCGCAGCGCAAGGCGAGAGAGGCATGTTAGCCTCAGACTTGATGCCTTATATAAGACAATTGGTGAATCCAGAACTGTAATGAAAACGTGGCAAATTGAACTAAACGACGCAGATGCAACCGTTGCCTTAGGTGAGTTACTGGCAAAAGCCTGCCAGCAAGCAAGTGTTATTTACTTAGAGGGCGAGCTTGGCGCGGGTAAAACCACCCTTACTCGAGGCTTTATTCAAGGAAAAGGGCACAAAGGTAAGGTGAAAAGTCCCACTTACACTTTGGTGGAACCTTATCAACTAGATACTTGGCGGGTTAATCACTTTGATTTGTATCGCTTGGCCGACCCTGAAGAGTTAGAGTTTATTGGCATTCGAGATTATTTTGCCGACGACTGTCTATGTTTGGTGGAGTGGCCAGAAAAAGGACAAGGCTTTTTGCCTGAGGCAGATTTGCTGGTTGAGCTGGTTTACCGCGGAGAGCAACGCAGCGCCGTAGTAAAAGCTTTTAGTGAGCAAGGAATAGAGATTGTGGAGTGGTTAAGTAAACATGGTGCATAGCCTTAAATTGAGCCCTTGGATGGGCTTGTTTTTGTATTTTGTATGTGGCTTAGCGATGGCTAATGCAAATGTATCTGGGGTACGAGTGTGGAGCAGCCCGGATAATACGCGTATTGTATTAGACTTGTCGGGCGCACCTGAATTTAACCATTTCAACCTCACCACGCCGAATCGCTTGGTACTGGATTTAGAAAACAGCAAAATGCTGGCTGAGCTAAGTAAGGTAGAACTATCGGGCTCATTGGTTAATAAAATTCGAGCCAGTACTCCAAAGGCGAAAGGTGATTACCGTTTAGTCATTGAGCTTAGTCAGGCGGTTAACCCTACTATCTTTGCGTTAAAACCTACCGGCAACTACGGCCACCGCTTAGTAATTGATTTGCCAGACAAAGTAGGTACAGCTCAAACCAAGAAAAAACAGCAGCAAATATCCAAAGCGAAAAACCAACAGCAGTTAGCCGGAAATAGAGACATCATTATTGCCATTGATGCAGGCCATGGTGGCGAAGACCCTGGTGCAATTGGTAATCGTAGAACTTATGAGAAAAACATTACCTTAGCGATTGCAAAGCGCGCTCAGCGTTTGATTAATCAAGAAAAAGGCCTAAAAGCGGTGTTAGTTCGCGAAGGCGATTACTTTGTTAATTTGAATAAACGCTCGCAAATTGCCCGTAAAAATAAAGCAGACTTTTTAGTCTCTATCCATGCTGATGGCTTTACCTCTTCACAACCTAAAGGCGCGTCTGTTTGGGTGGTGTCTACTCGCCGAGCTAAAAGTGAAGTAGGTCGACATTTAGAAGATCACGAAGCTGAGTCAGATTTGCTAGGCGGAGTAGGCGAGGTAATGGGCAGTGTAGAAAATGATGCCCACCTTAACTTTGCATTAATTGATATGCAGATGGACTACTCGATGAATACCGCCTACGAGGTGGCCAAAAAAGTATTGAGCGAGCTGGGTAAGGTAACCAGTTTGCATAAGAAGCGCCCTGAACATGCAAGCTTAGCGGTGCTTAAGTCTCCTGATATTCCTTCTATCTTGGTAGAGGCTGGCTTTATTACCAACCATAACGAAGAGAAGCTGCTTAAAACTGGCAATCATCAAGAGCGCATTGCTAAAGCCGTGGTTAAAGGTATTAAAGCGCATTACCGTGCCAAGCCTCTGGCCGGGACGCTGTATGCGCAAACCTACGGGGTGAGAAAACACACCGTGAAAAAAGGTGAGTCTTTGTCGGTATTAGCTGCGCGTTACAACACCAGCGTGGCGGGTTTGAAAAAAGCCAATAAACTATCTTCTAATACTTTAAAAATTGGTCAAGTGCTGACCATTCCTAACAGTTAAATGGCTATTCAAATACTGCCAGCGCAGTTGGCTAACCAAATAGCCGCCGGTGAAGTGGTTGAGCGCCCGGCGTCTGTGGTTAAAGAGTTGATTGAAAACTGCTTGGATGCCGGTGCCACTCGTATCGATATAGAAATAGATAAAGGCGGCGCTAAACGAATTCTTATTCGAGACAACGGCTCAGGCATTGTTAAAGATGAGCTAAGTCTTGCATTAAGTCGTCACGCTACCAGTAAAATAGATAGCCTTGATGATCTAAGTGCTATTGCTACGTTAGGCTTTCGCGGTGAAGCGCTCGCCAGTATTAGTTCAGTATCGCGCTTAAGTTTAAGCTCGCGAACTGCAGAGCAAGAACAGGCTTGGCAGGCCCAAGCTGCCGGTCGAGACATGCAGGTAAGCTTGCATCCCTGCGCTCACCCGGTAGGCAGTTCTGTAGAAGTATTAGATTTGTTTTTTAATACGCCCGCACGGCGTAAGTTTTTGCGCACCGAAAAGACCGAGTTTTCTCATATCGATGAGTTGTTAAAGCGCTTAGCCTTGAGCCGTTTTGATGTAGCGGTAAGCTTAAAACACAACGGTAAATTGATTCGCCAATACCGTATTTCTAAAGAGCTCGATAAGCAGTTAAAGCGAGTAAGTACAGTTTTGGGTGTGCCATTTACTCACCATTGTTTGCATCTAGACAATCAGCATGATCAGCTGCGTTTACATGGTTGGTTGGGTTTACCTGAAGTGGCTCGCGCCCAAAACGACCAGCAGTACTTTTATGTAAATGGTCGAATGATGCGTGACAAGCTACTACAACACGCAATTCGACAAGCTTTCGCGCCGTATCTGGGTGATGACCAGCATGCTTGTTATGTTTTGTATTTAGAGCTGCCTTTAGACCAAGTAGATGTAAATGTTCATCCTGCTAAGCACGAAGTGCGATTTCATCAAGCCCGTTTGGTGCATGACTATATTGTTCAAGTATTGGGATCGGCCTTAAGCAAAATCCCTCAAGCGAACCAAACCGCAGAGCTAGATTCTCACTGGACGAATGAAACAAGTGATGATGATTTTTCTGCGCCAAGTGTTTCTCATGGTTACACCGCAACACCCGCTCCGCGGTCGTCGTCACCGATAAGCGCCAGCGCAGGCAGAGATGATAATCGTCATGCTTACCAATCAAATTTACATCGTGCAGAGCCACCTAGCGTTCAAGAACTAAATGCGAACAATCAATGGCTAAATACCAGCGCTAGTTTTACATCCAATTCAGCTTCACCGGCTGTAAAGCCTACGGCTGAGTCAGTACTATACCCGCTGCATTTAGACGCTAATGGCTACTTATTGGCTCGCCACCAACAGCAACTTGTGATGATTGATGTGTGGGCAAGCCAGCAGCATTTAGCGTTTAAGCAGGCGTTAGAGCAATGGCAGCAAGGTTTAGATAGTGTTCCGCTGTTATTGCCACTAAAGCTAAATATTGAGCCAGATTTACTCCATTTAGTTAAACAACAAATTGATTCACTGCGTCGTTTAGGTTTTAGTTTTAACTTAGTAAACAAGCATCAGTTAATTGTTGCTCAAGTCCCCAAGCTATTCAGAAAAGCAGATTTTGCTTTGCTGATACCTAGCTTGTTGTTGGCGATGAGTCAATTACCCGATAGCGAATGGCAACAACCTGAGGCCTTGTTAAGTGGTTTGATCAAACTGCAAAACAAGCCCAATGATTTTGCTTGGCAGCAGGCAGTGGAGTGTTGTCAGGGCTTACAGCAAATTTATGCCGATGAGCTACCAAGTACATTATGGCGACCAGTGGATTTATCTCCTTGTATCGCGGGGTTTGCCAATGAGTAATACACTACCGGTTGTTACGTTGATGGGCCCTACGGCGTCGGGTAAAACCGCGCTAGCTATTGAGCTTCATCAACAACAAGGTTTTGAGTTAATCAGTGTCGATTCTGCGCTAATCTATCGTGGAATGGATATTGGCACCGCTAAACCAACTGCGAAAGAGCAAGCCTTGGCCCCTCATGCTTTAATTGATATTTGCGACCCTACTGCGGTGTATTCTGCAGCAGACTTTCGTAAAGATGCGTTAGCAAAAATCAGTGAGATTCATCAACGCGGTAATATCCCCTTATTGGTGGGGGGAACCATGTTGTATTTTAAAGCCTTAGTAGAAGGCATTGCTGATTTACCAGAAGCGAGCCCGTTGTTGCGTGAACAAATTCAGCAAGAAGCTGCATTAGGCTCCTGGGAGCTTTTGCATCAGCAACTAGCAGGTTTTGATCCAGTAAGTGCGGCCAGAATTAGCGTTAATGATCACCAGCGTTTGATGCGGGCAATTGAAGTTTACCGCCTGAGGGGGAAATCTTTAACCGAGATTAATCAGCAGCCACTGCCTGAGTTGCCATTTAAAGTACATCAATTTGCTATTGTGCCGAAAGAAAAAGCGCAGTTGCACAGTCTCATTGAACAACGATTTACAATAATGCTGGAACTTGGTTTCGAAGCTGAGGTCAAAGCGCTGATGCAAAGGGGAGATTTGGATTTAAGCCTACCCTCAATGCGTAGCGTAGGGTATCGCCAAATGTGGCAATATCTCAGTGGTGAAATAGATTACGATGAAATGGTTTTTCGTGGCGTTGTGGCCACCAGGCAGTTAGCCAAGAAGCAAATGAACTGGTTAAAATCGTGGTCATCGTTGACTTGGTTAGAAAGCGCAAACCCGGAAAACAACAAAATTATTACTAAATCGCTAAGTGATACTTGAAAATGTCGCTATAAGGCTCCAACTTAGTGGTATATAATCGAATTTGATCTGTGCCAATTAATTAATAAGAAAAAAGGAACAATAACATGGCGAAGGGGCAATCATTACAAGACCCATTTTTGAATGCGTTACGACGTGAACGCATTCCCGTTTCAATTTATTTAGTAAACGGTATTAAGTTGCAAGGCCAAGTTGAATCATTTGATCAGTTTGTTATCTTGTTGAAAAACACTGTCAGCCAGATGGTATATAAACATGCTATCTCTACTGTGGTTCCAGCTCGCGCTGTTCCACACCACACCCCAGTACCTGGCGAAACCAAAACCGAAGAGTAGAATATTGCGAAGGCACCTTAGCCTTGGTGACTACCAAGGAGTAGAAAAGCTTGTTTGACCGTTATGAAGCAGGTGAACAAGCCATCTTAGTCCATGTAAACTTTAATGACGAAGATGAGCGAGAAGACCTGCAAGAACTGAAGATGTTAGTCAGTTCTGCAGGCGTTAACGCAGTTGCTACCATCACCGGTAGCCGAGTTTCCCCTCATCCCAAATATTTTGTGGGTGCGGGTAAAGCTGAAGAAATTGCCGAATGTGTTAAAAGTGCCCAAGCGGATGTGATTATTTTTAATCACGCTTTATCGCCAGCACAAGAGCGAAATCTAGAAATGCTCTGTGAGGCTCGGGTACTTGATCGTACAACCCTCATATTAGACATATTTGCTCAACGCGCACGTACCCACGAAGGTAAGTTACAGGTAGAGCTGGCGCAGTTACGGCATATGTCATCTCGACTGATTCGCGGCTGGACTCACCTAGAAAGACAAAAAGGTGGGATTGGCTTACGTGGGCCAGGTGAAACGCAACTCGAAACCGATCGCCGTTTACTCCGGGCGCGTATTAAACAAATTCAACAGCGTTTAGAGAAAGTAGGTAAACAGCGAGAGCAAGGGCGCAGAGCCAGGCAGCGCGCAGAATTACCCACGGTTTCGTTAGCGGGTTATACCAATGCGGGTAAATCCACATTGTTTAATCAAATCACCGAATCCAAGGTATATGCTGCAGACCAATTGTTCGCAACGTTGGATCCAACTTTAAGAAAAATAGACATTGAGGACGTAGGCAAGGTAATTCTTGCTGATACGGTAGGCTTTATTCGCCACCTTCCTCATGACTTAGTGGCAGCATTTAAAGCGACTTTAACCGAAACACGAGAAGCTCAACTATTATTACATGTGATTGATTGTAGTGATGAAAGAATGGCTGAGAATATCGAACAGGTTGAGGTAGTATTAGAAGAAATCGGTGCGGGAGAAATCCCATTTTTGCAGGTATTCAACAAAGTTGACCAGCATCCCGATATGGCACCACGCATAGAGCGTGATGAAGAAGGTTTACCCCAAAAAGTGTGGGTATCAGCGTTAACGGGAGAAGGGTTGCCACTTTTGTACAAGGCAATCAGCGAACGTTTAGTTGGTGAAATGGTTAACCACACTTTGCGTTTACCACCAAGCGAAGGTCGCTTGCGTAGTCGTCTATATCAGTTAGACTGCGTAACAGGTGAACGCTTAGACGATGAAGGAAATATCGTTGTTGATATTCGATTAGATGCCATTGATTGGCAGCGGTTGGATAAACAATTTGACCATAATTTAGAAAGTTTTATTGCTCAATGTGAGTAGGCATTAACTTTAACTTCTGGAGACACAGATGGCCTGGAATGAGCCTGGCAACAAAGGTGGCGGCGGTGACCGTGACCCTTGGGGCAATAACAATAAAAATGGAAATCAGGGTCCCCCTGATTTAGATGAAGTGATCACCAAACTTACTCGTAAGTTTGGCGGTATCTTTGGCGGCGGCAAGAAACCATCGGTTGGCGGTGGCGGCGGTGTTAGCGGCTTTGGTATTGCTGTTGTGCTAGTGATCTTGGCCGTTATTTGGGTAGCAAGTGGTTTCTACACCATTAAAGAAGCTGAAAAAGGGGTTATTCTTACCTTTGGTAAGTACGACGCCGAATCAGGCTTGGTTGATTCTGGTTTAAACTGGAAAGCGACCTTTATTCAAGAAGTGATCCCTGTGAACGTAGAGGCGATTCGCTCTTTACCTGCATCGGGCTTTATGTTGACGGAAGACGAGAACGTGGTTCGCGTTGAAATGGATGTTCAATATAAGGTTATTCAACCGCATAACTACTTATTTAGCGTAACTGCTCCAGATGATAGTTTGGCGCAAGCTACCGACAGCGCACTGCGTTATGTTATTGGTCATACAACGATGGATGACATTTTAACAACTGGTCGTGAAGTAGTAAGAAGCGAAACCGAAGAATTACTGAATAAGATCATCGAACCTTACAATTTAGGTATCGAAGTGGTTGACGTTAACTTCCTACCGGCTCGCCCGCCGGAAGAAGTAAAAGATGCCTTTGATGACGCGATTTCTGCCCAAGAAGATGAGCAACGTTTCATTCGTGAAGCTGAAGCTTATCAACGTGAAATTGAACCACGAGCCCGTGGTCGAGTTCAACGTATTGAGCAAGAAGCTCAAGGTTACCAAGAACAGATTGTGTTAAGAGCACAGGGTGAAGTGGCACGTTTTGAACTGTTACTGCCTGAATATGAATCTGCACCTGACGTAACTCGCCACCGTTTGTATTTAGAAACGATGGAAGAAATTTATGGTAAGTCGAACAAGGTGTTGATTGATGCGTCAAACAACAGCAACATGTTGTATTTACCTATCGATAAGTTAATGGACCAGGGTCAACAGCCTACTCAGCGCAAGTCTAGCTCTAGCAGCAAGTCTTCAACGATTAGTTCTGAGCCAGCCAGTTCAATTCCTTCTCGTCCTTCATCTTCTAATATTAGAAGCAGTGAACGCACTACTTCGGGGAGAAACTAAGCCATGAAACAGTTAGCTATTTTTGGCGTGATTTTAGCCTTGTTAGTGGGATACTCTTCGGTATTTGTGGTTCAAGAAGGTGAGCGCGGGATTGTTATTCAGTTTGGTAAAGTAAAACGTACCGCTGAAGGTGATACCAAGGTTTACTCTCCAGGCTTGCAATTTAAAGTACCGTTTATTGACTCCGTACGTACTTTGGATGCGCGTATTCAAACCCTTGATGGGAATGCAGACCGCTTTGTAACCTCTGAGAAGAAAGACTTAATCATTGATTCTTATGTGAAATGGCGAATTGCAGACTTTTCTCAATTCTACCTATCGACTGGTGGTTCGGTTATTCAAGCTGAATCACTATTAAAACGTAAAATCAATAACGGTCTGCGTAGCGAAATTGGTGCGCGTACTATTCGTGACATCGTTTCTGGTGAACGTGGTCAAGTAATGGAAGATGCCTTAAAACGTATGGCGCGTTCTTCAGAGATAGGTATTGAAGTTACCGACGTACGTATTAAGCAAATTAACTTACCAGACGAGGTAAGTAGTAGTATTTACCAACGTATGCGAGCAGAGCGTTTAGCGGTTGCTAAAGAGCACCGTTCGCAAGGCCAAGAGCAAGCCGAAATTATTCGAGCCAATGTTGACCGTCGCGTAAACGTGTTATTGGCTGATGCTGATAAGCGGGGACGTGAAATGCGTGGTGAAGGTGATGCTACCGCTGCTAAAGTTTATGCTGACGCGTTTACTAAGAACCCTGAGTTCTATAAGTTTTGGCGTAGTTTAATGGCTTATCGCACCAGTTTTGATAATGGCGGAGACGTAATGGTGTTAGAACCAGACAGCGAATTCTTCCGTTATATGAAAGAACCTGCGAAACCATAATACTGAGGGCCCAGTTTTATACTGGGCTTTTTTATGACTGATTCAATTTTATTAGCGCTGGCTCTAGTATGCCTAATGGAAGGCTTAGGGCCTTTGTTATTTCCTAAGCGCTGGAAACGCCTACTAAAATTAATTTCAGCAATGTCAGCGAGCAATATTAGGCAGATTGGTCTTAGCTTGGTGGGTGTTTCTATTATACTCTTCTATGTGATTAATCTTTGACCTTGGCATAGAAAATCGGTATAACTTGCACCCCTTGACTGTCCGATTTCTGCTAGAATCGCTTTTTAACTGAGACGACAAAAGACAATGGGAAAGAACGTAGTGATCCTTGGCTCCCAATGGGGAGACGAAGGCAAAGGTAAGATCGTTGACTTACTTACCGACAAATCAAGCTATGTGGTTCGCTATCAAGGCGGTCACAATGCTGGTCACACCTTAGTTATTGACGGTGAAAAAACCGTCCTCCACTTAATACCATCTGGTGTTCTTCGCGACAACGTTACCTGTGTTATTGGTAATGGCGTAGTACTGGCTCCTGATGCGCTATTTAAAGAAATGGCTATGCTCGAAGAGCGTGGCGTTCCGGTAAAAGAACGCCTGGTAATCAGTGAAGCTTGTCCTCTTATTTTGCCTTACCATGTTGCCTTAGACATGGCGCGTGAAAAAGCGCGAGGCAAAAACGCAATTGGTACTACTGGTCGTGGTATTGGTCCTGCCTATGAAGATAAAGTTGCTCGTCGCGGTTTACGCATCGGTGATTTGTTCGACATGGAGCAATTTGCTACCAAGCTAAAAGAAGTGATGGAATACCATAACTTCCAACTTAATCATTACTATGACGCGCCAAGCGTAAGTTATGACGAAGTGCTTGAGCAAATGACTAAAATGGCTCCAGTGATTACAGCTATGGTAACGGATGTTACTGATATGCTTGATCAGGCGCGCCGCCGCGGTGATTCAATCATGTTTGAAGGTGCTCAAGGTACCTTGCTTGATATTGACCACGGCACTTATCCGTTTGTAACCTCGTCTAATACTACTGCTGGTGGTGTTGCGACAGGTAGCGGGTTTGGCCCTTGCCACTTAGATTACGTATTAGGTATTACCAAGGCTTACACAACGCGTGTAGGTTCAGGTCCATTCCCTACCGAGCTAGACGATGATATTGGCCAACACCTAGGTGTTAAAGGTCATGAGTTTGGCGCAACAACTGGCCGTAAGCGCCGTTGTGGTTGGTTGGATGCGGTAACTATGCGTCGTGCTGTACAAATCAATAGTTTATCTGGTTTATGCCTAACTAAATTAGATGTTCTAGATGGTTTAGAAGAGCTTAAAATCTGTACTGCTTACAGAATGCCTGATGGCAAAGAGCTTCGCGTACCGCCAATGGCTGCTGAAGGCTACGAAGTTGCTGAACCAGTCTATGAATCAATGCCAGGTTGGTCTGAAAACACCTTTGGTGTAACCACTCGTGAGCAATTGCCACAAGCTGCGTTAAACTATATTGCACGTATCGAAGAACTGTTAGAAGTGCCGGTTGATATTATTTCAACAGGGCCTGACCGTGTTGAAACGATTATTTTACGTCATCCATTTGCGTAGTTAATCGAGTGCAATAAAAAAGGCTGCCAATGGCAGCCTTTTTTGTGTCTAGCTATTTTAGTTTAAGCGGCGCGGTCTGCGGCAATATTGGCTAAGCTCATTAAGGCTTGCTTATGCTCGCTATCTTCTATGATGTTTAAGGCATCAATCGCTTTTTGCGCTTCTTCAGCAGCGCGAGCTCTGCAATATTCTAGGGCTTGGGTTTTATCCAAAATAGCCAATATTGTCTCTAGCTGATCACGTGAACCACCTTGAGTGATGGCATCGGCGATCACTGCTTTATCGGCTGGCTCAGCCTTATCCATTGCATATATAAGCGGAAGGGTGGGTTTGCCTTCTGCAAGGTCATCACCCACGTTCTTGCCCATTTCCGCTTGGTCTGCCACGTAATCAAGAACATCATCCATTATCTGGAAGGCTGTCCCTAAGTACTTGCCGTAGTCTTGCATGGCGAGTTCAACCTCGGGGCTCTGTTCGCCGATCACAGCGGCTAAACGCGTGGCTGCTTCAAACAGTTTTGCCGTTTTACAGTAGATGACTTCAAAGTAACGTGCCTCGTCAGTGTCGGGGTCGTTACAGTTGATTAACTGTAAAACTTCGCCTTCGGCAATGACATTGGTAGCGTCAGCCAGGATGTCCATTACTTTGAGGTTTTGCAGTTGGGTCATTAGCTGAAAGGAGCGAGAATAGAGAAAGTCGCCAACCAACACGCTGGCCGCATTACCAAATCGTGCATTCGCCGTATCTTTGCCGCGGCGCAACTCAGATTCATCCACTACATCGTCGTGTAACAAGGTAGAGGTATGGATGAACTCGATGATAGCGGCTAGCTTTACGTGTTGCTGTTGTTGGTAACCTAAGGCTCTAGCAGCCAATACAGTCAATAAAGGACGGATTCGTTTACCGCCGCTATTTACGATATAGAAAGAGATTTGGTTAATGAGGGCAACATCTGACTCGAGCTCTTTAAAGATCAACTCGTTTACTGCAGACATGTCTTGATCAGACAGCTTTTTTATCGCATCCAATTGCATAGTATCTTATTAGAGGTTAATGCCGATGATTCAGCAATTTATTTTGATAATTTAATGTTGCAATAGTATCTCAATTCCTGTGTTTACGCAGCTTTCGCTGGCTAAAATTCTTAGGCTTGCGTGATTTTTAAACTTTTTCAATTTTCCCCTTGCTAGAAGGGATCTTTTTCCGTAGAATCCGCCGTCATTGTTAAGAATTATAGACACCTTGAAATACTAGGTGTACAGCGGAGTTTGAAGAAAATGTACGCGGTTATCCAAAGTGGTGGTAAACAGCACCGTGTGGCCGAAGGTCAAACACTTCGCCTTGAGAAACTAGACGTTGAGACTGGTGAAACAGTTGAATTTGATAACGTATTACTAGTTGCGAATGGCGAAGATGTTCAAGTAGGCGCACCTTATGTAGATGGTACCAAAGTAACAGCAGAAGTTGTTTCTCATGGTCGTGGCGATAAAGTTAAAATCGTTAAGTTCCGTCGTCGTAAGCATTCACGTAAGCAACAGGGCCACCGTCAGTGGTTCACTGAAGTTCGCATTACAGGCATTAACGGTTAATTTAGAGGAATATACTCATGGCACATAAAAAGGCTGGTGGTAGTACTCGTAACGGTCGCGATTCGGAAAGCAAACGCCTAGGTGTTAAGCGTTTCGGTGGCGAGTCTGTATTAGCGGGTAGCATTATTGTTCGTCAACGTGGTACTAAATTCCACGCGGGCTCAAACGTTGGTATCGGTAAAGACCATACTCTTTTCGCAACTGCCGAAGGCAAAGTGAAATTTGAAGTAAAAGGTCCTAAAAGCCGTAAGTTTGTTAGCATCGTAGCTGAATAAACTTCCAACTAGATCTTTAAAAAGCCCCGCTACTAGCGGGGCTTTTTTTTTCCAAGAAGCCACTATTTCTATTACTTAATAGATGTGGTGCATTATAGTTAAGCGATAATGCTGGAGTAGAAAATGAAATTTGTAGATGAAGCGGTAATTAAAGTTGATGCGGGTGATGGTGGTAATGGCACCATTAGCTTTCGCCGTGAAAAATATGTCCCTCGTGGCGGCCCAGATGGTGGCGACGGTGGTGATGGCGGTAGTGTTTATTTGGTAGCGGATGAAAACCTGAACACGCTAATTGACTACCGTTTCGAACGTTTCCACAAAGCGGAACGTGGCGAAAATGGCCAAGGCTCGAACTGTACTGGAAAGCGCGGTGAAGACTTAGAGTTACCGGTTCCCGTTGGTACTCGAGCACGCGACCGAGATACTGGCGAGTTGCTGGGTGATTTAACCCAGCATAAGCAGCGTTTACTCGTAGCAAAAGGTGGTTTTCACGGCTTAGGTAATACCCGCTTTAAGAGCAGTACTAACCGTGCTCCTCGTCGTAAGTCTAACGGCACGCCAGGTGAAGTAAGACAGCTTCAGTTAGAGCTTTTGCTACTTGCAGACGTCGGTATGTTAGGCCTGCCCAACGCGGGTAAGTCGACTTTTATTCGCAGTGTTTCTGCGGCTAAGCCTAAAGTAGCTGATTACCCTTTTACCACCTTAATTCCAAACCTTGGTGTTGTTCGTCAATCTGAGAACCGCGGTTTTGTTATTGCTGATATCCCAGGTTTAATTGAAGGCGCTGCTGACGGAGCTGGACTAGGTGTTCGCTTCTTGAAACACTTGGAGCGTTGCCGAGTGTTATTGCACCTTGTGGATGTATTACCTGCAGACGGCAGTGACCCTGCAGAAAACGCAGTGACTATCATCAATGAACTAGAGCAATACAGTGAAAAACTGTTTGAAAAGCCTCGTTGGTTGGTATTTAACAAAGTGGACTTGGTGCTTGAAGATGAAGCAGAAGAAATCCGCCAGCAGGTGATTGAAGCACTAGATTGGCAAGGTGAAGTTTTCTCTATTTCTGCGCTTGAAAATAGTGGCACTAAAGATATTTGTAAGGCCATTGGACAATTTATTGAAACGCTGCCTGTAGTTGAAGAAGAAATCGCAGAACGTGAAGAAGTGAAGTTCCAGTGGGATGACTATCATCAACAGCAAATCGATCAGGCCAATCAAGAGGACTGGGATGACGAAGATGATGATTGGGACGATGATGATGACGATCATGGTGTAGAGATTATTTACCAACCATAGTAGGCTACTTATAGTGGTAGTATTACTTGGATCGTTAAATGTTACGCTCGTTTAGACATTCTCCGGAGCCTGTTCAGGCTCCGGTTCGTACACTCTCTTTAGAACAGCAAACTAGTATCTGCCGTGTTGCGGTGCAGGCTGGTCGCATCATGCAGCAGCATGGCGCAGAAAGTAAACTCATTGAAGAAACTACGGTGCGTTTAGGCAAAGCGCTAGGTTTAGACAGCGTAGAGCTGGCCATTACGGCAAACGCTTTAATCCTGACTGGTTTGTGCCAAGGGCGCTGTATTACTACTACGCGCAGGGTTTACGATCGCGGTATTAACATGCATATGGTGTGCGAAGTGCAGCGTATTACCATTATGGCCGAGAAGCAGTTACTGGATGAGGCCGATGTGGTAAAGCGCCTCGAGCGCTTGCAGCCTTATAAACATAACCGCTGGCTAGTGGTGTTTATGATTGGCTTGTCGTGTGCTTGCTTTAGTCACTTGTTCGGAGGGGATTGGTCAGTATTTGGCATGACCTTTATTGCCTCTGCAGTGGCCATGACATTTCGCCAAGAAATGGCACACCGACACCATAACCCCATTCTGAATTTTGGCATGACCGCATTTGTAGCCACCACCATCGCGGGCTTGGCTGTACGTTATGATATTGGTAATCAACCGCAAACGGTAATGGCTGCTTCTGTGTTACTTCTGGTGCCTGGTTTTCCACTCATTAATGCAGTGTCTGACATGGTAAAAGGGCACATTAGTATGGGGATTTCACGTTGGTTTTTTGCTTCATTACTCACCTTGGGTGTAGCGATGGGCATTGCGCTGTCGATGTGGGCTACCGGTGTGAGTGGGTGGTTATAGAATGGGTGACTTAATCAAACTTCTTCTTGAAGATGCCTTATTCTCTGCAGTTCCTGCTGTAGGTTTTGCCATGGTGTTTAATGTACCAACACGCATGTTAGGTTTTTGCGCCATTGGCGGCGCTTTTGCGCACAGTTTGCGAACCCTATGCATCTATTGGGGCGTTCCTCTGGAATGGGCGACTCTCGTTGCTTCCACCAGTGTAGGTTTATTAGGAGTGTATTGGTCTAGGCGCTATTTAATTCCTAGGCCGGTGTTTACCGTGGCGGCCATTATCCCGATGATCCCAGGAAGTTACGCCTTCACTACCATGGTGGGCATTATTAGCTTATACAGTAATGGTTTTAGTGAACCCTTGCTCGCAACAATTATCGAAAATGGCCTAAGAACGATGTTTATACTTATGGCCTTGAGTTTTGGTTTGGCTATACCTTCGGTAGTGATATACCGAGGAAGGCCAATTGTTTAACAGATGTTTTAGAAAAAGGTAGAGCAGTGAAAGTAGCAATGATTGCCGCAATGGCAAAACAGCGTGTGATTGGTAAAGATAACCAAATGCCTTGGCACTTACCCGCCGATTTGAAACATTTTAAAGCGGTAACGATGGGAAAACCGGTGATAATGGGTCGGTTAACCTACGACTCAATTGGGCGCCCTTTGCCTGGCCGTTTAAACATTGTGATTAGCCGCAATCCAGATTTAAACATTGAAGGTGTTACGGTAGTTAGTAGCGTAGAAGCCGCCTTAGACTTGGTTAAAGAAGAAGTTGAAGTGATGGTGATCGGCGGGGCTAACATATACCAACAGTGTTTAGCGTTTGCCGATGTGCTTTACCTTACCTTTATTAATAAGGATGTAGAGGGAGATGCACATTTTCCTGATTACCAACAACACCAATGGACTGACATTTCCTCAGAAAAACATCTCGCTGATGAGAAAAACCCTCATGACTATGAGTTTGTTACTTTAGCGAGAGCCTAATTTAGCCGGCGGCATTCCCAGTTAAGCAATCTTGAGTATACATGCGCTGGTCTTCCCAGCGCAGCATTGATAAATGGTTGCCCCATACACAGCCTGTATCTAAACCTGAGACTAATTCTTGCTTACTTTTACCCATTAGCGCAGCCCAGTGCCCAAAGACGATATGGGTCTGTTTAAGGTGTTTTCCGGGCAATTCGAACCACGGTTTTAAGTTAGGGTTATTGTTTTTATTAGGTGGTACTTTGCATTCAAAGTCTAAACTAGCATCGGGAAAACAATATCGCATACGAGTGAAAACATTGATGATGTAGCGTAAGCGGTCGTAACCGACTAACTCATCACTCCAATGTGCTGGCTCATTGCTGTACATACTTTTCAGTAGCGATAAGTAGTTGTCTCCAGCCAATTCTTTGTGGACTTCTTTACCGAGTTTCAGTGCCTTACTTACTTTCCACTTAGGGTAAATACCCGCATGCACCATTACCACATCGTGCTCAGGATGTTTAACAATCAGTGGTTGCTGGCGTAACCAATCAAGTAACTCATCTTTATCTGGTGCATCTAATAAATCTTGCAGCTTGTCGCGGCGTTTCGCGCGATGGATACCCTTTGCTACGGCTAATAGATGAAGATCATGATTACCGAGGACAATTTGCGCTGCGTCGCCTAACTCTTTTACAAAACGCAGGGTTTCTAACGATTTAGGACCTCGCGCGACTAAGTCTCCGGCTAGCCAAAGTTGGTCTTTTTTCTTGGAGAACTTACACTGATTTAACAGTGCTTTTAGTTCATCTAAACAGCCTTGAATGTCCCCAACAAAATAGGTGGCCATGGCGTGCCTCGGCTAGTGCAGTTTATTGGGTAAGGATAATCGAAAAGGAGGGATTTCGGCCTCAAATTCATTACCAGCCTCATCTACCAAGGTGTAGCTGCCTTGCATTACGCCCACTTCGGTGGCTAATACTGCACTACTGGTATAAGAGAAGGGCTTTTCAGGTTTTAAGTGAGGTTGTTTGCCAACTACGCCATCACCTTTCACTTCGTTCACTTTGCCATCACCGTCAGTGATCACCCAATGACGACGCAATAATTGCAGCGCGTGAGCGCTACAATTACGAATAGTGATGGTGTAGAAAAAGGCAAATTGCTGCTTTTCTGGTACTGAGTGTTCAGGTAGAAAACCCGATTCCACTTCAATATCTAAATCATAGTCTTGAGTATTACTGGTCACTATTTGAAGCCTGCAATAATTGTTCTTTATCTATGTAATTAGCAATATCACAAAACTGTTGAATAGTTAAATTTTCTGGTCGAAGGGTTGGCTTAAGTCCCAATATTTCTAAGTGCTCTACGGTAAGTAAATTACCCAAAGCATTGCGAATAGTTTTACGACGCTGATTAAAGGCTTCTTTACACACTCTATCTAAGGTGCTTAAAGAATTGAGCGGGTGCAAGGTACTTTCGTAAGGCTCTAAACGGACCACTGCAGAGTCAACTTTAGGCGGAGGCATAAAGGCTTCTGGCGGTACTTCTAAGGCTGGTAGCACCTTACATTGGACTTGAGTCATTACACTTAATCGGCCATAGGCTTTGCAATTAGGCTCTGCGGCCATGCGCTTAACCACTTCTTTCTGCAGCATAAAATGCATGTCAGAAATGGCACTGGTAAAGCTCAATAAATGGAAAATAAGTGGTGTAGAAATGTTATAAGGCAAGTTGCCAAAAACCCGCATTTTTTGCTCGGGTTTACACAATTGCATGAAATCAAACTTAAGCGCGTCAATTTCATGGATAGTGAGTTTGTCGGCCAAGGTTGGATGCTCACGCAAACGCTGAGCCAAATCTCTATCTAGCTCTACAACTTGCAGGTGGCCAGCAGTACTCGCTACTGGATCTGTCAATGCGCCTAGACCTGGGCCAATCTCTACCAAGTTTTCACCTGGTTGTGGGTAAATAGTGGCCACAATTTGGCTAATGACCGAATCGTTGTTTAAGAAATTTTGACCAAAACGTTTACGGGCACGGTGTCCCTGGTGAACTTGTTTATTCATGCTCTCGCTCCACCATGTCAATGGCTTGTTCAATGGCGGTAATCATACTTCCATGATCGGCTTCACCAGTTCCCGCAAGCTCTAAAGCTGTTCCGTGGTCAACTGAGGTTCTAATAAAGGGGAGTCCAAGGGTAATGTTTACCGACTTACCAAAACCTTTATATTTTAGCACCGGTAAACCTTGGTCGTGATACATCGCCAATACAGCGTCTGCTTCGGCCAAGTATTTGTCTTGAAATAAGGTATCAGCCGGTAAAGGGCCAATTAAATTCATATTATGTTCTTCGCGCATTTGCTCGAGCAAGGGGATAATAATGTCCAGCTCTTCTCGACCCAGATGCCCATCTTCCCCTGCATGAGGGTTCAGCCCACAAACAAAAATCTTTGGTTGCTTAATCGCAAACTTGGTTTTTAAATCGTGGTGCAAAATAGTAATAATGTTATGTAAACGTTCATGGGTAATTGCTTTAGCTACATAGGCTAGCGGCAAGTGCGTGGTTGCTAATGCTACGCGTAACCCTTCGGTGGCTAACATCATCACGACATCGGCGGTGCCTGATTGTTGAGCGAAGAATTCGGTATGGCCACTAAACGATACGCCGGCTTTATTGATAATGCCTTTGTGTACCGGGCCAGTGACCACTGCGGCAAATTGCCCATTCATATTGCCATCACTGGCAAATTTAAGCGTATTTAACACATAGTGACCGTTCGCTTCATCTAGCTTGCCAGCTATTGCTGGCGTGCTCATTGCTACTGGAGCAACGGTTAAGGTGCCAGCCGCTTGTGGTTTAGCGGCTTGCTCTGATTGATAAGGAAGTAGGGTGATGTTAAGGCCTAGTTTAGCAGCACGCTCTTTAAGTAAACGTGGATCTGCAACTACCACTAGCTCCATTGGCCAGTCGCGCTGGCTAATCGCAAGTACTAAATCTGGGCCAATGCCAGCGGGCTCGCCTGGCGTTATAGCAATTCTTGCTACTGGCTGGCTCATGCCTCACCGTCCAAAATTTCTACATAAGCTTCTTCGCGAAGTTCTTCTTGCCAAGCTTGAGTTTCTTCGTTGAATTTACGATTGAAGATCATTTGATAAGCGCGGTTTTGACTGGCTTTATTGGTGGTGTCAGTGGTGCGTTTATCGAGAACCTCTAACAAGTGCCAACCAAAGGTTGAGCGGAATGGCTGGCTGAGTTCACCCACTTCTAATCGGCTAGCTGTATCTCTAAATGCCGGTACGAATACACTAGGATCGGACCAACCAAGCTCGCCGCCACGTACCGCTGAACCAGGGTCTTCAGAATATTGACGAGCCAGCTCTTCAAAGGTCACTTCGCCGAGAATTAATTGTTGGCGAAATTCAGCGAGCAAGCTTTGCGCTTTGTTGTCACTAAGAATAATTGATGGCTTGATTAGAATGTGGCGAGCGTTTACTTCCAGCGTTTCCACTTTTTGTAAACCTTCGGCATCTAGTACCATCAAAATATGTAAACCTGAGTCAGTACGAATTGGCCCTAGTACTGAACCTTGATGTTGGTTTCTTACTACACCTGCAAACAAGGTCGGCATTTCTTCTATGGTCATCCAGCCCCAGTCTCCGCCCTCTAAGGCTTTTGGACCTTGCGAGTGAGTCATTGCCAACTGATTAAAGTTTTCGCCATCTTTTAACTGTTGTACTAGGCTTTCTGCAAGTTGTTGAGTATTGGTTTCATCGCTCCCAAGGCGCAACAAAATGTGCCCTACATGATAGCGAACAGTGCCTTTATCTTGCTCTTCTATAAGCTTCATTAAGGCGTCAATCTCTTGTTCAGAAACATTCACTCGGCGCTGTACTTGGCTACGACCAACTTCACCTAAAACTATTTCTGTTCGAATGTCTTCGCGAAACTGGTTATAGCTAACATTCTGTTTTTCTAAATCGTCTAAGAATTGCTCACGAGTTTTCTTCTCTCCAGCAATAATGTTATCGATGGTGTTTTCTAGTTGGCTATCACTAATTTTAATACCAAGTCTGTCGGCAAGCTGAAGCTGTAAGCTCTCAAGGATGAGTCGATCCATTACTTGTTCTTGTAGCTCTTCCTCTGGAGGAAGTTCTTGGCCAGAATCTGTAGCATTACGCAATACTTTGTTGGTTAGCTCGTCAATCTGACTTTCTGTAATGACATCGTTATTCACAATCACTACGACTTTGTCGAGTAACTGTTCTTGAGCCTGAACCAGCCCAGTGTTAAGCATTAACATACTTACACCAAGCAAAATTAACTTTTTCATTTCGTTCCTATATTACGGCGTGCAAAGCGCCGGCTACTTTAACATATTTGTACTAAAGGTTTTAATTGTTGAGGTAAAAGGGCTGTCCGTATTTAAAGTTGCCGCCCTCTAACATTTGTTCACGGCTGCTGGTATCACTACCGCCAAGCCCCTTAATTTCGAAATCGAGACGTAGTGAGGTATCAAATTCACCCACTCGGTCAACGCCTGAAGAGTCATCCACATAGGTGCTTTGTAGGCCACGTTGGTAAGTTAAGCGAATCCCCCAACAACAAGAGTTGTATTGAACGCCAAGATAGCTTTCGATACTTCTATCTAAGATCATATCGCGGTAATAGCTACCTACAGCAGAAATGCTATCGGTAACGGGCCAAGCTACTTTGCTACCAATTTGGTTTACATCGCTCACCATGGTTTCACTGGCTTGTGAATAACGGTAATTAAGCTGTATCAGTTTTTGGATTTCTGGGCGCCACTCTACCGCCGCGTTGGCTTTGTTAATGCGGCCTTCTAAGGTATCGATTTGTATTCCAGTATGCCCGTACCAATCTTGTTGAATGTTAGCATCGGCTTCGAATGCGAGTGCTGAGCTAGAGTTATTAGTAGGCTCGCTTCCTGGGTTCAGAGTGGTGCGACTGGGCTCTATATAAATAATTTGACCCAGACTTAAGCGCAAGGTTTCTTGGTTACTTGGCGACAAAAATCGTGAATGTACACCTAAAGTAATTTGGTTCGCATCAGCGATGCGATCTAAGCCGCTGTAGCGTTGATCACGAAACAGGCCGTAATAATCTTGTTGCAGGTTATCAGTATCATATATGCCTATATCATCTTGATTGGTATATGGGATATACAAGTATTTAATCACCGGCTCGAGTGTTTGGGTATAGTTGTCGCCATACCAGCGAGTTTTTCTATCAAAGTTTAAGCCCCCCTGAACACTTACTTTAGGCAAGGTACGGCTTACATTTGTGGCCAAGTAATCGTACTCAGAACTATTGCCTTTATCTTGGTTGTAGTAGGTATGCATTAAGGCGAGGTCTGCTTGGAAAAAACCTGCAGGTACCGCATAAGGTAAACTTAAGCTCGGTTCCAAATGAACACGTTGAGCGGTGTAAACAGTGTTATCACTATGAGTGAAATTACTGATTTCGCTATCAAAACCAAATTGCAGGGTTTGCCAGTCGAGATCCCAATCACCCGCGAATGTAAGTTGTGGCAATAAGGTGTGTGGCTGCTCGGTGTTGCCTAGTACCTGAAAGTCTTGAACTAACAATTGGGTGTACCAGTTTTTGGTGTGGTAACCCACATCACCGGTTTGCAATAGCTGGTTTTCATTTACTTTGCCGAGTTTATCGCCTAAGTCATTGAAATAGTTATCGTCACTAATTTGAGTGTAATCGGTATTAAAGCGCCAATGGCGTTTGTATTGGCCTTGATGGTCCCAATGAAATAGATAGCGGTCTTCATTAATAACGTCGTCATTGGCCAAGTATTCTGCATTAATGGTGCCGTTGTTTTGCCCTTTCAAATATCTAAACTCAGTTTGTAATTGCAAACCTCGGCGTGTCATTAAACGCGGAGTAATGGTTGCATCTAAGTTGGGGGCAATATTCCAGTAATAGGGCGTGGAGATATCTATACCATTTTTAGTTGAAGTAGAGATAGTTGGAAACAAAAAACCACTATGCCGTTGGTCGCCAATCGGATAAGAGAAATAAGGCAAATACATAACCGGCACATCAAATAGCCTTACGGTGGCATTTTTAGTGGTAGCCCATTGTTCTTTTGAATCGATATCAATTTTTTCTGCGCGGATTTCCCAGCTCTTATCATCGGGTGGGCAAGCAGTGTAGCTGGCATCCTCTAGTGAAAGGTTTTGTTCCCCATTGATGGTAAGGTTATGCGCTTCGCCTCGGCCTTGTTGCTCGAAGAGCTGATATTCAGCTGAGTTAAGTGTGGCTTTGTGATCCTTCAAACTTGCGTCAAAGGTATCGCTTTTTACACTCACTAGATTATCTTGAAATTCAATGTCGCCGGTAGCTTTAAGGGTTTGCGCTTGTTCATCAAGCACAGTATTTTCGGCTTTCAGTACACGAGGCCCTTGAGCAAACTCAACATGGCCGGTAAAACTGGCTTTATCGCCCTGCTTTGCATGCAGTTCATCAGCCGCAATAGTGTATGGTGCGAGAGGGTCTACGGGACCGGATTTAATGCGCTCTGGAATATGAGCTCGGCATTGTGGCATGGACAACGGTGTTTCTGCGTGAGCACTGAGGCTAGAAAGCAACGCCGCTAATCCTAGCGAAGTTTGCAGGCACCGTTTAGTTACGAACATATAAATATGAACCATTCCCTGATATAAACAAATTCCAAGCGCGAGACTTCAACGTTGTGCTTAATGAATTCTGTGGTTAAAGTTAGCCGCTTATAATACTGGATTTATTGGTGAGCGGCTATTTAAAGGCTGCTATTAGTATAAGAAATTATAGGTAATTTAGTGCGCGAATCTGCTTTACAGCAATGGCTGTCAAAAACCTTACACATTGTACCTCCTCAGTTAACGATGATAAGTGGTGACGCCAGCTTTCGACGTTATTTTCGCTTCACCTTAAAAACGGGTGAAACAGCGATTGCTGTAGATGCACCGCCCAGCACAGAAAAAAACCAACAGTTTGTCGCGTTGGCTAAGGCGCTATGTGATCAAGGCATTGCCGCACCTATGGTGCTAGCTGCAAACTTCGATGACGGCTTTCTCTGTATAGAGGACCTTGGCTCTAGCATGTTAGAAGATCAGCTTAATCAAGACTCTGCTCAGCAACTTTATAGACAAGCACTTGATTTAATCGTTCACTTACAAACAGTTAAACGCTCTGATTTGGCGGAATTAGACACATTTGACCGGGCGTTTATCCAACGAGAGTTAGATATATTTGCTGAGTGGTTTGCCGGAAAAGAGTTGTGCTTAGCAGAAGGTTGGCAAGACAGCGCTGCTTGGGATGAGTTGTGTGATTCCGTCAGCCTAGCGATTATAGAGCAGCCCTATGTGCCGATGCATCGTGATTTTCATAGTCGTAACCTGATGCTGCATAAGCAACAAATGGTGATGATAGATTTTCAAGATATGGTGTGGGGGCCTGTTAGCTACGATGTGGTTTCACTGCTAAGGGATTGTTACATTGCATGGCCAGAGCCATTAGTTGATGGCTTAAATCTAGAGCTCTACCAGACAATTAAAGCCAATTTTAAGCAAGATGTTAGTGCAAAACAATGGCAACGATGGTTTGATTTAACCGGTTTACAAAGACACCTTAAAGCGATTGGTATTTTCTGCCGTTTAGATCACCGTGACGGTAAAACAGCTTACCGAGCAGCTATTCCACAAACCCTTAATTACGTTATGCAAGTGAGTGCTCGCTATCCTGAGTTAGCTAAATTTAATCAGTGGCTAAAGCCTATATCGGAAGGGTTTAAACAATGAGTCAGATTAAAATCGCGATGATTTTGGCGGCGGGGCGGGGCGAGCGAATGCGCCCACTTACCGATAACTGCCCAAAGCCATTGCTAAAAGTAGCAGGCAAATCCTTAATTGAATGGCACATTGACAAGTTGGTGAGAGCAGGGATAAGCAAAATTGTTATCAACACCGCCTATTTGGGAGAGCAAATAGAAGCAAGTGTCGGAGATGGTCAGCGCTGGGGAATAGAGATTTTGTATAGCCACGAAGCCGCTGCATTAGAAACCGCCGGCGGAATTGTTAATGCACTCCCCTTAATCGCCAGTAAACAATTTTTGGTGATCAACGGTGATGTATGGAACGATTGGGACTATCGAACACTTTGCCAAAATACCGTACTTGATGCTGATGCAGATGCTTATTTGTATTTGGTAGCGAACCCAGCGCACAATTTGACTGGAGATTTCAGCCTTAACAATGGCAAAGTGCTAGATACACCAGAGTTCACCTTTAGTGGTGTGGCTATTTATCAGCAGTGTTTTTTTGAAGATGCTACAGAGGGTAAGCAAGCGCTCGCTCCTATGTTGCGCAAAGCCATGAAAAAGCAGCGTGTAAGTGGTCACTTACAACACGGACATTGGGTTGATGTGGGTACTCCGCAGCGACTGAAAGAATTAGATAAACATTTAACCAATAACAGAGATTAACTATGCGCGTTTGGGGAAAGGTATTAGGGGTATTTTTTGGCTTCCTATTTGGTAATGTTTTTGGGGCCTTACTCGGCTTATGGCTTGGCCATCGTTTTGATAAAGCAGTGGGCGGAAACTTTGTTTTTTCTGCTGCTAATAGCCAAGCTGCTCAGCAAGAGTTTCTATTCTCCACTTTTGCAGTCCTTGGGCATATTGCCAAATCCAAAGGTGTAGTTACTCAGCAAGAAATTCAGGTGGCTAACTTTTTAATGGATCAAATGCGCCTGCAAGGTGAAGCTCGTCGCCAAGCGCAAGAAGCATTTCGCCAAGGGAAAGATTCTGATTTCCCGCTAGAAGAGCAAGTGTCTCGTTTTGTTGCAGCAGTAAACGGCCGCCGAGATTTATTGCAAATGTTTATGGAAATTCAATTACAGGGTGTATTTGCCGATGGCGTGATTGACGACAGTGAACATGCTTTGTTGAAACGGGTTGCGCTAGCACTGGGTTTCTCAGAACAAGAGTTGCAGGCAATGATATCGCGCTGGGAAGCCGAGCTTAAATTTCATCGTCATGGTGGCGGTCAACGTCATAGCACACAAAGCTCTGCTAAACAGCTAGAAGAGGCTTATCAAATATTGGGTGTAAGTGCCGAAGATAGTGACCAACAACTTAAGCGAGCCTATCGTAAATTGATGACTCAGCATCACCCCGATAAACTGGTAGCCAAAGGTTTACCGCCCGAGATGATGGAGCTTGCTAAGCAGCGAACTCAAGATATTCAGCAAGCTTACGAACTGGTTAAGCAGCAACGAAAAGCGGCTTAATCAGGGAATACTTGATGACGGGGGTGGCCAGCGGCAAAGGCATCTATATTGCCAATGACTTGGTCGGCCAACATTTGCATGTTTTGTTGACTGGCCCAGCCTATATGTGGGCTCATTATAAAACTGTTTAAGTGCATTGCTTGTAACAAAGGGCTATCGGCCTTAGGGGGCTCAGATTCCGATACATCGCTAGCAGCACCTGCTATTTGTTTATTTTGAAGGGCCTGTAGTAAGGCCTGCTCATTCACAATGCCGCCGCGTGCGGTATTAATTAGCAATGCATTTTTCTTCATTAACAAAAACTCTGGTTCATCGATCAAATCTTGAGTTTGCGGAGTTAAGGGGCAGTGAATACTAATCACATCGGCACAAGAAAGTGCCTGGTTAAAGTCCACTCTTCCCGGCCTAGGCTGTTTGTTTTTGTGCTCTGCAAAGATCACCTTCATGCCAATATTACTGGCTAACTCTGCAGTGGCTTGGCCAAGGTTTCCAGCGCCTATTACCAGTAGCGTTTGACCCGCTAAGTTATCTATCGGATAGTCAAAAAAGCAGAACTGTTGAGATTGCTGCCAGCGCCCGTGTTGAATGGCCTGATGATAAGCCAATAGGTTGCGTCTTAGATTAAACATTAACGCTAGGCTGTGTTCGGCAATGCTTTGCGATGCGTAATCTCTCACATTTGAAACCACAATGTTTAGTTCTTTAGCGGCGTGTAGGTCTACGTTGTTGGTGCCGGTGGCGGCTACTGCAATCATTTTGAGCTGGGGTAATTGCTCTAACAACTGCCTGTTTAATTGCACTTTATTCACGATAATGATGTCGGCATCATTGGCCCGCTCTAATACTTGTTGCGAGGTGCTGCGCGGGTATTCATGCCATTGATGGGAGAATTGTGGACGGCTAAGTTCAATGTTGTTGGCAAGAGTAAGACGGTCTAAAAATACAATTTTCATGTTTAAGCATCAACGTGAGTTCTTTGTGCTTAAGCTTACCAATAAGCGCTGGCTGCGACTACTTGTGGCTAGTACCAGCCTAAAGAGCTAAACCATCCGTAAACAGTTTTGTTTAACTTCGCACTATTCGGCTCGTTGTCGGCGGTGGCTGGCAGATGTGTTTGTCGGTAGTTTAGTTTTTGATTTTTATTACTGGCGGTTAGCCTTAATTCCCGTGCATGTTGTTGCCATTGGTTATATTGCTCTGCGTAAATATCTAACACTGGGATAGGCAGCTTGGCGGTTTGTTCTGCCAGCTTTTTGTTGAGTTGTTGGTTTGGGTAGTAGGCACTGATTAGCACTAAACCATCTGGCGGAGTCAGTTGCTGCTGAGACAATAACTCGACCAACCATGCGCCCATTACACCCTGGGCAACAATCACCTGAAAACCAAATTGTTCTTGTTGATTTTGTTTGGCTGCCTCAATTACGGCTTGCAGGTTTTTTTTGTATTGCTGTTGTTGTTCGGTGTCTTCAGCTTCTATTTGCTGCATTAAACCTTGCATAGGAGCAGGAGGTAGAACAGCACCCGTTTCCCAGCCGAGCTTTGGTAGCGCTTGGCGGAGTGAATCAACACTATTGGGCGCGCTAGGTGATACACCCCAATCGGGTAGCAGAATTACTGTGCCGCGTTTTTGAGGTGTTTCTTCTTCTAGCCATAGGCTAACAAATTGTTGTTGCTCTACGTCAAGTGGCTTAAGCTCGCCATTGACCTGCCAGTGTGAAAAATCTTGAGATTGAACTTGAGCCCATGCCCCATTTATCGCCAATAAGCTGGTGAGCACGCAAAGCTTAACAATTTGCACGATAAACGATTCCTTGGCCAAGTTAATACTTATGTATCGGACACACTAGGCGTAAGCTTTAACTAAAACGGTGGCGCGCATTCAAATTCCATAAATTGCTCTGTATCAGGGTGAAAAAAGCCAAGCTTGGCGGCATGTAAATGTAAGCGCTCACTCAAGTCTTTAGCTTGCTGGTGAGCATAAAAGGCATCACCAATAATGGGGCAATTTATTTGCTGCATATGAACTCTTAACTGATGGGTACGGCCAGTAATCGGCTTAAGCTCAACCAGACTACTTTGCTCTCGCTGCTCAATGACTTGCCAATGAGTGAGCGCCTCTTTACCTTGTTCATGATCGACAATTTGTTTGGGACGATTTGGCCAGTCACAGCGTAAGGGTAGGTTAACTTCGCCACTATTGTGTTCTGGGTGACCAAATATTTCTGCGTAATAGGTTTTGGTGGTTCGTCGCTGTTGAAACTGCCGGCTTAAGTGGCTTTGCGCGGGTTTGCCTAGTGCCATCACAATTAAGCCAGAGGTTGCCATGTCTAAGCGATGTACCACTTTTGCATCTGGCCACACCCGCTGTGCGCGATGCCATAAACTGTCTTTCTCAAGGCGACCGGGTACCGATAACAAACCACTCGCCTTATTAAATACAATCACGGCGTCGTCTTTGTAAACAACACTAAAATAGGGAGACATTGGCGGACGATAAACAAAATCAGGCATAGCTACAGCTCTAAAAAATAAGGCCTTAGTGTAAGCTAAGGCCTTGGACTAAATAAAATAGAAAATCGACTAACTAGTTGTGTGACACCAGAATTACTCGCAAAGCGTCCAGTTTTACTTGGGCTTTTTGCAGGTAATTGCCCGCGTTATCACGCAGTTCGCGTAAGGTATCCAACTCATCTTGGCGAATGCTTGGATTAACCGCACTTAATGCTTCTAAACGTTCCAGCTCTGCATTTAAGCTTTGTTGCATGCTTTGGTTTGCGTTATCAACCACTTCTGAGAGTTGCTGTTGAGCAAGTTCATTGGCTTGCGCTAACAAAGGGTGAATTTGTGCTTGAGAGGCGCTAATTAATTTGGCCGCTAAATGGCGATTTACCGCCGAAAGCTGCTGGTTAAATTGCTCAAAGCTCACATTGTTAGATAAGTTTCCGCCGTTTTTATCAAGCAGAATGCGTACCGGCGTTGCGGGTAGGTAGCGTTCAATTTGGTATTCAGCGGGGGCACTGGTTTCTATTACAAAGATCCCTTCCACAAATAAACTGCCTACAGGTAGCGCGCGGTTTTTAAGTAGCGCTACCGAGGTGGTACCTAAATCGGCGCCCAAAATGGTATCGATACAACTTTGTAATAAAGGATGCTCCCAAGACATCAGCTGGATTTCATCTCGGCTTAACGCAGTGTCTCTATCGTAAGTAATGGTACAACCGTCTTCCGGTAAGCCATTAAGTGTAGGAACTATCATTTGTTCGCTAGCATGAAGCACTAGAGCATTTTCGCCTTTGTCATCTTGGTTGATCCCTATCGTGTCAAAGAGACGCAAGCTAAAGGTTACAAAATGAGGGTCTTGTTCTGCCGCTTGAATTTTTTCAATCAACTCAGCCGCTTTATTACCGCCACTAGAATGAATTTCTAATAATCGATCACGGCCAGCATCCAGTTTTTGTTTTACTGCATGATAGCGTTTTGCGGTTTCACTAATTAGCTGATTCAATTCAGCTTCGTCTGGCTCATTTTGTGCCAACAAACCCATTAAGCGTTCACCAAACTCAGTGTAAATAATCGACCCGGCAGGGCAAGTTTGTTCGAAAGCGTTTAAACCTTCGTGGTACCAGCGTAATAAGGTTTGCTGAGGTGTACCTTGTAGATAAGGAACATGGATCTGAATATCATTCTGTTGACCAATGCGATCTAGGCGACCAATCCGTTGTTCAAGTAAGTCGGGATTGGTGGGTAAGTCGAATAACACAATATGGTGGGCAAACTGAAAATTACGACCTTCCGAGCCAATTTCAGAACATACCATGAGCTGTGCGCCAGCTTCATCTTGAGCAAAGTAAGCGGCGGCTTTATCGCGCTCAAGTAAAGACATGTCTTCGTGAAATACCGTACCGCGGATTCCCTCACGAGTTCGCACTGCATCTTCAATAGCCAGCGCTGTGGCTGCTTTGGCACAAATCAGAAGTACTTTCTTTTGTTTGTGCGCCAGTAAGAAGCCTGTTAACCATTCAATTCGTGGATCAAATTTGCTCCAACTCGCTTCTCCTTCAGCTTCACCTTCAAATTGCTGATAAAGCTCTTCTGGGTACATCAGCTGGTTAGCCGAGCTAGGTTTACTGCCTTGCATCATTTGATGCACTTTTAAAGCTGTTTGATACTGACTAGGTAAACCTAAAGGGTAGCTCGCCAATTGGCGTAGCGGGAAACCTTCCATCGCACTGCGAGTGTTTCTGAATAAAACACGGCCGGTACCGTGGCGATCTAGCAAGTGCTGCAATAATTCGTCGCGGGCTTGTTGCTGTTGCTCATAACTAGATGCAGCATCATTAATAATGCTGAGTAGCGGCTGGATGTCGTTTTCTGTGAGTAGTTCGGTTAGCTTATTCGCTTGCTCAGGAGTTAACGACGCGCTATTTAATAGTGATTGCGCGGCATCTGCTACCGGTTGATACTGCTGCTCTTCATCCATAAAGGCTTGGTAATCGTAAAAACGGTCGGGATCCAGCAAACGCAAGCGTGCGAAGTGGCTCTGATGACCAAGTTGGTCTGGCGTTGCCGTTAGTAACAATACACCCGCTACTTTCTTAGCTAAGGCTTCAATAATTTGGTATTCGCGGCTTGGTGTTTCTTCGTCCCATTGTAGATGATGAGCTTCGTCTACAATCATCAAGTCCCAATCAGCTTCTACAACTTGCTCGAAACGTTTCTTGCTACCGCGCAGAAAGTTTAAGCTGCATAAAACCAGCTGTTCAGTTTCAAAGGGGTTATCTGCTTCGGCATAAGCTTCAATGCAGCGGTCTTCGTCAAACAAACTAAAGTGCATATTAAAGCGGCGCAGCATTTCAATTAACCATTGAAACTGTAACGCGTCAGGTACCACAATGAGCACTCGCTTAGCCAAACCTGCAATCAGTTGCTGGTGGATAATGAGGCCAGCTTCAATGGTTTTACCCAATCCCACTTCATCAGACAGTAATACGCGAGGAGAGATACGGCGTCCAACTTCACTGGCTATATAGAGTTGGTGAGGAATTAAACTGACTTTACCGCCCATTAAGCCTTTAAGGTCTGATTGCTGTTGTTCAAAACGCTTAATCAAGGTTTGGTAACGGACCACGAAACTATCGAAGCGGTCTACTTGGCCGGCAAACAAACGATCCTGTGGTTTATTAAACTTAAGGAAGTGACTCAAAAACATCTCGCGAAGCTGAACCGTTTCTTCAGTGTCATGGCGTACACCATGGTAAATAATCAATTCGTCTGCTTGTTCTACCTCGGTAATAGTCATCGACCATTCTTCGGTACTGGTAATATCATCGCCTACATTAAATACCACACGGGTAACCGGTGCTTCGGCCATAGCATAAAAGCGGTTTTCACCACTGGCTGGGAACAGTAAGGTCACCATTCTGCCTTCCATAGCAACTACGGTTCCTAAACCTAACTCAGATTCTGAATCACTGATCCAGCGTTGGCCGATAGAAAATGACATCAGCAAGAGACTCCAAAGGAAAAAGGGCGGCTATGGTATCCAATACATCAGTGAAGTAAACCAAGAATTACAAGATTATTGCTTCTATATAGAGGAAGCTACTCATGTACCATAGCGAAACGCCAAAACTAAACTATAGTTATTGAGCTGAGAACATGCGAATCAAGCTAAAAAAAGCACAATCTGTTTGCTATCTGAACACTTGACTCGATTTCTGTGATTTTCTTCAAAAAACGCTTGCACCAAAATCGCGGATCCCTATAATGC
>NZ_JAUORQ010000022.1:0-39714 GCF_030548085.1 Agarivorans sp. 2_MG-2023 | reverse complement strand
GGAGTGGTAGTTCAGTTGGTTAGAATACCGGCCTGTCACGCCGGGGGTCGCGGGTTCGAGTCCCGTCCACTCCGCCACTACTAAACATTAGGCCTCGTTAATCGAGGTTTTTTTGTGCCTGAAATTTACCAAGTAAACTTTGGTTTGGCTAATCTTGGTACTTATCTCTAATGGCTGCAAAATGTTCAAAGTTGTTGAGTAGTCCGTCTACCAATTGTGGGTCAAACTGCACACCACGTTGCTGTTTTAAATACTCAGTAATTTCTTCATCGTTCCAGGCATCTTTGTAGCAACGAATACTTCCCAGCGCATCAAATACATCGGCTATCGCAGTTAAACGGCCACTCAGTGGGATTTGCTCGCCTTGTAAGCCTCTTGGGTAACCTGTGCCATCCCATTTCTCATGATGCGAACCAGCAATCTCTGAGGCGAGCTGCATGACTTCAATATTTGAGTCTTTCAACATGTTTTCGCCAATGGCGGCGTGAGTTTGCATGATTTCCCATTCTTCAGGGCTGAGTTTACCGGGCTTATGCAAGATAGCATCGGGAATGGCAACTTTGCCTACATCGTGTAACGGTGAGGCAAGTTTTAGTTGTTCTACACGCATAGCCGGCAAATTAAGTTGCTCGGCTAACAGCGCGGTGAACAAGGCGACTCGTCGCACGTGCATGCCAGACTCTTTTGAGCGGGTTTCTACTATTTCGCCTAAGCGATACAGCACTTCTTTTTGGTTGGTACTTATCACTTCATTGAGTCGTATGTTTTCCAGCGCCACGACTATGTTTTCACTGAGTAGATTAATGAAATGCTGGTCGGCTTGATTAAATGGTGTATTACGGGTGATGTAAAACAGTAAGTTGTAGGCACTGTTTTCACAATAAATCACTAAGGCTTCATCGGTGAATACGTTTTGCTTGGTGCTAATGGCTTGGCTAAACATTTGCTGCTGAGCAAGGGGGAAATCTGATAATTGTTGGTGTTGTTGGCTCGGTCGCTGCTGACCTTGGTAGGCCAACAGTTGTAACTGTGTCGCTTTTACCTGATAAGCAAACTGTTCCACCTGATAAATGCAGCTATCTTCTAGATTAAGGATCACCGCTAGTTGTTCAAGAGCGCCTTCTACAAAGGTAAATAGGGCATTTTTCTCAAAGATCCCTCGTGAAGCTTTAACAACTTTTTCTAAACCGATTTTGTGTTTTTCTAGGGCACAAATATCTCGATAAGAACGTAGGCTTGCTCTAATTAAAGTGCGCAATTTTTGCGAGGTGAGCTCAGTTTTGTCTTTGTAATCATTAATGTCGTAGTTTTCTACCACTTCATCTTCGGGAGCCTGCCCTGGCTGGCCAGTGCGTAATACGATGCGCACACTCTGATTATTGAGAGTTTGCCTAATGTGTTTAACTAAACGTAAACCGGCATCGTCGGTTTCCATGACTACGTCGAGTAAGATCAACGCTATGTCGGGGTGAGTGGTAAGTAGCTGTTTGGCTTCTTGAGCTGAGTTGGCGTGCAGGAATTGAATAGATTTGTTATCAAATGCAAACTGCGACAAGGTCATTGTAGTGATGTGATGAACTTCTGGCTCATCATCAACCACTAACAGCTTCCATTGCTCTTTTGATTGCGCTACCTCAGGGGCTGAGTCATCCAGTAAAAAGATGTCATCACTCATTGCTGTACCGTGCCTATTTTTTCTTAGTTTAAAAGTATTTTAGACCCAAATTCAATGTGTTGTTTTTGTTTGTTATAAAAAAAGCGAGCTATGTCAGCTCGCTTTTTTATTATTGATTGTTACTTTACGCAACCGATTCCAAATCACCTGTGTGGCTTTTATCTAGGTTAGGGCGGTTCTCCAGTTGCTGGTGGTCAAAGTCGTCCACATTAATTGCATTGAGGCGACCTTGTTCAGTGCGGCGCATTAATGCGGCTTCGTCGGCATTGATAACGCCTAGCTTAATGCCTTCTTCGGCGAGTTTATCTAACATAGTGAATGGACGCTTTTCGCCTAGTGCTTTACACACTTTGTCGTAGAGCGCCTCACAAGCCAATACATCTTCTAGGGTTTGTTCTAGCTCGCCATATACGTTGCCGGCAACGCGGCTATCAAAACGCCCTTGGCCTACACGATTACGGGTTTCACTCGGTTGCTGCAAAATGCGCGCAAGTTTGTGATCAAGTTTGTCACTTGGCGCACGTAGTGGTTTGCCTAATGGGAACATGACTAAACGCATTGCCTTGCCAACCCACTTATTAGGGAAGTTTAGCAGTAGCTCATCTAAGGCTGTTTGTAATTGATAGAGTGAATCTTGCATTGCCCAGTGCAACAGATCTAAATCTTCAGCTTTACGGCCATCGTCAGCGAAGCGCTTTAAGGCTGCTGAACCTAAGTAAAGTTGGCTAAGCATATCGCCTAACCGGGCTGATACACGCTCTTTACGCTTAAGGTTACCACCCAAAGTGCCCATGGCTACGTCTGATAACAACGCTAAATTACTGCTAAAGCGTGTGAGCTGTTTGTAATAAACCGCGGTTTGGTCTGAATATGGTGCGCTAACCATGGTGTGGCTACTTAGGCCAAACCAAAAGCTACGTACAAAGTTGCTGGTGGCGAACCCTAAGTGGCTAAATAGCGCTTTATCGAACTGTTTTAAACCTTGATTGAAGTCTGGGTTAGAGGCTGCTTCCATTTCATTTAGTACGTATGGGTGGCAGCGTATTGCGCCTTGACCATAAATAATCATGCTGCGAGTAAGGATGTTAGCGCCTTCCACGGTAATCGCGATTGGTGCGCCTTGATAAGAACGCGCCAAGAAGTTTTTAGGCCCTAAACAAATGCCTTTACCGCCTACCACATCCATGGCGTCAATACTGGCGTGTTGGCCGCGATGAGTGAGGTGGTATTTTACAATGGCGGTAATTACCGAGGGTTTCTCCCCCAAGTCAATCGCCGTTACGGTTAAATCTGAGGCTGCGCCCATTAAATATGCGTTACCAGCTAAGCGAGCAAGAGGCTCTTCAACCCCTTCCATTTTACCAATTGGTAATTTGAATTGGCGACGAATGCGAGCATAGGCACCAGTAGCCAATGCTGCATTCTTAATACCGCCAGTAGCGCTAGACGGTAGGGTGATACCACGGCCTACCGATAAACATTCCACTAGCATACGCCAGCCTTGGCCAGCCATTTCTTTGCCACCAATAATGAAGTCGATAGGCACAAATAATTCGTTTGCACGGGTAGGACCATTCATAAAGGGTATGTTTAGCGGGAAGTGACGACGGCCCACCTCTACACCGTCTATGTCTGTGGGAATGAGTGCACAGGTAATGCCTAGCTCTTTTTGCTCACCCAATAAAGCCTCTGGATCTGACAGCTTAAACGCTAAACCAAGAATGGTGGCGACAGGAGCCAGCGTTATGTAGCGTTTGTTCCAAGTGATACGCATCCCCAATACTTGCTCGCCTTGCCACTCACCCATACATACAACGCCAGCATCGGGAATTGAGCCGGCGTCTGAGCCTGCTTCAGGGCTGGTTAAGGCAAAGCATGGGATCTCTTTACCTTCGGCCAAACGGGGAAGATAGTGGTCTTGCTGTTCTTTAGTGCCATAGTGTTGCAGCAGCTCGCCGGGGCCTAATGAGTTAGGTACACCTACAGTGCTTGAAAGTACGGCTGAAATACTGGCTAATTTTTGTAGGACACAAGATTGCGCATAAGCTGAAAATTCTAAACCGCCATATTGCTTTTTAATAATCATGGCGAAGAATTTGTGCTCTTTTAAGAAATCCCAGACTTCCTCTGGTAAGTCCGCCAACTCATGAGTGATTTCCCAATCATTGGTCATGGCACAGACTTGTTCAACTGGGCCATCTAAAAATGCTTGTTCTTCTGGGCTTAAGCGCGGAGCAGGGTAGCTATGTAGTTTTTTCCAATCTGGTGCTCCGCGGAACAAGTCGCCTTCCCACCAAGTAGTGCCTGCATCAATCGCTTCTTTTTCAGTTCGCGACATTTCGGGCATGATTTTTTTGAAGATCTTGAAAAGCGGTTTAGAAATTAGCTGCTGACGCAAAGGTTTGAAGTTAAGCCCACCGACAATCAGTAAATAGCCTAGCCAAAATAGCTCACTGAAAGGCGATATAACACTGTAGCCCAGCAGAGCCGCGGTTAGTACCAAGCTAAACGCTAGTAGTGAGGCTCTAAAATAGGCAAGTCCGCCCATCAATAAAATAATGCCAATAGCGGCAATTAAAGGTAAGTAACTTTGCATCAATATCTCCCTGACGTTGGTAAGAGGTCTGACCTCTTTGGGTATTTGTAACGCATTGGTTAACAAAGTTCAAGTTATTCACAACTATTCAACATTTAGCTTAGCGTATTGTTTAGTTAACAAATTATTGTTTGAGCTTGATTTCAGCGCTGATCAACGGCAAAAAAAGCGTTATAGTGTGGGAATTAACACGCCTTGCCCCCTAAGGGATAACCTAGATGAAAAAACTGATTGTTGAAGAGTTACAAGAAGCTGCCACGGTATTAAACGCATTTATTGCCGATGAAAAAAATATTGATGCTATTGAGCAAGCAGCCCGCATGCTGGCAGATAGTTTTAAACAGCAAGGTAAAGTGCTCGCGTGTGGTAACGGTGGCTCGCATTGTGATGCAATGCATTTTGCCGAAGAGCTTACTGGCCGCTACCGAGAAAACCGTCCGGCGTACCCTGCCATCGCTATCTCTGATCCAAGTCATTTGTCATGTGTGAGTAATGATTACGGTTACGAATTTGTATTTTCGCGCTATCTAGAAGGTTTAGGCCAACCTGGAGATGTACTATTTGGGATAAGCACCAGTGGTAACTCTGGCAATATTGTTAAAGCGATTGAAATGGCTAAATCAAAAGGCATGAAAGTTATTATTCTGTCAGGCAAAGATGGCGGAAAAATGGCTGGCCAAGCCGATGTAGAAATTCGCGTACCACATTTTGGTTTTGCTGACCGAATTCAAGAGATTCACATTAAAGTGATTCATATTCTGATCCAGTTAATTGAAAAGTATATGGCTGAGTAGGCAATTGTCCTTAAAGAATTTAACAAGCGAGTTGCAGTATGTGTGAGTTACTAGGAATGAGTGCAAACGTTCCTACCGATATTTGTTTTTCTTTTACTGGTTTAGTACAACGTGGTGGGGTGACAGGCCCACATGTTGACGGTTGGGGTATTACTTTTTACGAGGGCAAAGGCTGTCGCAGTTTTAAAGATCCTGCACCGAGTTGCCAATCTAAAGTTGCCGAGTTGGTACAAGCGTTTCCCATTAAAAGCCAAGCGGTTATCGGTCATATTCGCCAAGCCAACCGTGGCTGTGTATCGCTGGAAAATACTCATCCTTTCACGCGAGAGCTTTGGGGACAGAATTGGACTTATGCGCACAATGGCCAGCTGAAAGGGTATAAGCAACTTGATACCGGCTTTTATCGCCCGGTGGGAGATACCGACAGTGAGCGCGCTTTTTGTTGGCTATTAGAGCAATTACGGATTAAATATCCACGTAAGCCAGCCAATATGGCTGCAATGTTTAAGTTTGTGGCAAGTTTAGCTGACCAGTTACGCGATAAAGGCGTATTTAATATGCTGTTAAGTAACGGTGAGTTTGTGATGGCGTATTGTTCAACAAACTTACACTGGATTACGCGACGCGCTCCTTTTGGTGAAGCCCGGCTCGCAGATGCTGATGTCACTATCGACTTTTATAAAGAAACCACGCCCAATGACGTGGTGACGATGATCGCTACCCAACCTTTAACCAATAACGAACAATGGCAAAAAATTGCTAGCGGTTCTTATGTATTGTTTAAAGATGGGGAGTTGCAATAAAAAAGCGCCAATTGGCGCTTTTTTTAATTATCTGCGTAACCGCTGCTGGGTAACTGCTGGCCGTCGAGTTCGGCGTAATCACCTTGCATGACTAAGCGCTGCTCGATAAACCAATTTACCACTAATGGATAAATGGCATGTTCTTGAACTTGCACTCTATCGGCTAGCTCATCTGCACTATCTTCTTCAAATACTGGCACTTTAGCTTGCAATACTACCGGTCCGCCGTCTAACTCTGCTGTTACAAAGTGTACGCTACAACCGTGCTCTTGGTCTTTAGCATCAATGGCGCGCTGATGGGTATGTAAGCCTTGGTACTTAGGCAGTAATGAAGGGTGGATATTCAGCATTTTTCCGGCGAAACGTTCCACAAAATGTGGACTTAAAATACGCATAAAACCCGCCATTACAATTAAATCAGCTTGTTGCTGTTCAATGGCTTCGGCGAGGGCAATATCGTAGCTTTCGCGGTCACTATATTGTTTAGGGTTTACAACTACCGTGTTAATTGCTGCCTGCTTGGCACGCTCAAGGCCGAATGCATCGGCCTTGTTGCTTATTACCGCAGAAATAGAGGCGTTAATACGCCCCTCTTTACAGGCATCAATAATGGCTTGCAGGTTAGTCCCTGAACCTGAAATTAATACAACAATGTTGCCAGCCATTAATAATCCTATTTAAATTCTACTTGGCCTTCACCTTCAGCAACATTTTCAATGTGGCCAATTTTCCATGCAGATTCGCCATGCTCAGCCAATAAGGCTAGTGCGGCTTCAACTTCTGCTTCTGGTAGGGCGATTACCATACCTACACCGCAGTTAAAGGTGCGGTACATTTCTTCACGTGCAACGTTGCCGTTTTCTTGTAACCAATTGAACACTTCTGGCCACTGCCAGCTGTTTTCATCAACTACCGCTTTAGCACCTGCTGGCAATACGCGTGGGATGTTTTCCCAGAAACCACCGCCAGTAATGTGTGATAAAGCGTGTACTTCGCATTGCTTAAGCAAAGCCAGTACTGATTTAACGTAAATTTTGGTAGGAGTTAATAGCGTTTCACCTAAGGTGCTGTCGCCTAATACTTGTTTAGGGTCGGCATTTGATACTTCTAGGATTTTACGAATTAACGAGTAACCGTTTGAGTGCGGACCGCTAGACGCTAAAGCGATAAGTGCGTCACCCGCAGCGACTTTAGTTCCATCGATAATGTCGGCTTTTTCTACTACACCCACACAGAAACCTGCAATGTCGTAGTCATCGCCATGGTACATGCCTGGCATTTCAGCCGTTTCGCCACCAATTAAGGCACAGCCAGATTGCTCACAACCTTGGCCAATACCTTTCACTACGTCTGCTGCGGTATCTACTTCTAGTTTACCGGTCGCGTAGTAATCAAGGAAAAATAACGGCTCTGCACCTTGTACAATAAGGTCGTTTACACACATTGCTACCAAGTCGATACCAACGGTGTCGTGTTTTTCCAAATCTAATGCAAGACGCAATTTAGTGCCTACACCGTCGGTGCCAGCTACCAATACAGGTTCTTTGTAACCAGTTGGCAATTGACAAAGTGCACCAAAGCCTCCTAATCCACCCATTACTTCAGGGCGCTGCGTACGTTTACTTACACTTTTAATACGTTCAACTAATGCATTACCAGCTTCGATATCAACGCCAGCATCTTTATAACTTAGAGGGGTGTTTTGTTTAGTCACGGGATTACCTTGCAACGAACATGGAAAAAAATTTCGCGATATTTTAGCAGTCTTAGCGTCGCTGGAACAGTATTAAACGATAACTAAGACATTTTGTTGATATTTGCTAACATATCCCCATTGAGCCTGATTTAAACTAGCGGCTCACAATTCGGTAATTCAAAGGAATAGAGATGAAAGTTGTTGAAGTAAAACATCCCTTAGTGCGTCATAAAATTGGTCTAATGCGCGAAGCAGATATTAGCACTAAGCGTTTTCGTGAATTGGCTAGAGAAGTATCGGCTCTACTCACTTACGAAGCTACAGCAAACCTAGAGATAGAAGACGTAACCATTGCGGGTTGGAATGGCCCTGTAACGGTTGAGCAAATTAAAGGTAAAAAGGCTACGGTAGTGCCTATTTTGCGTGCTGGCCTTGGCATGATGGACGGTGTTCTGGAGCACATGCCTTCAGCTAAAACCAGCGTAGTAGGTATTTACCGTGATGAAGAAACACTTGAGCCTGTTCCTTACTTCCATAAACTCGTAGGCCAAATTGATGAGCGTTTAGCGATTGTGGTTGATCCTATGTTGGCCACTGGTGGCTCTATGATTGCCACCATTGACCTATTGAAAGATCAAGGTTGTAAAGACATTGTGGTATTGGTTTTAGTAGCAGCACCAGAAGGTTTAAAAGCGTTAGAAGCTGCACACCCCGATTTGGTCTTGTATACTGCATCAATTGATGAAAAGCTAAACGAGCAAGGCTACATCCTTCCTGGATTAGGTGATGCTGGCGATAAAATCTTTGGTACCAAATAAGGTCCCATCGCTTTATAGAAATTAAATCTCTAGGAGAGTGTAGTGATTAAAAAGTGGTTGTTAATACTGAGTTTGGCCTTTGTGTTTTTCCCAGTGAGTGCTGCGCAGCAAAACGATTTGTACCGAATTGAAGCAAGCGCTACTGGTGATAACAAGCAAGATCAGCAACACGCTTTTGAATTGTTAATGCTGCGCTTAACTGGAGATGCTAGTAGTAGTTCAAATGCTTTAGTGGCGAAAGCAAAGGGTAATATTAACCCTTATATACAACAGTTTTCTTTTGGCGACGACATGATTTCGGTGCTGTTTAACGAGAGCAAAGTTAATCAGTTATTGATGCAAGCTCAGCTGCGTTTGTGGGGTAAACAACGTCCAAACATTATTTTGTGGTATGCCAACGAGCAAAACTTTAATCGTGATTTACTGGCAGACAGCTCTCAGAAAGAGTGGCTGCAACAAAGTCGCCAACAAGCTCAGCTATTAGGTTTACCTATTCGCTTACCGGTGATGGACTTAGAAGACAGCATGGCGGTTAACGTAAATGATGTATGGGGAGGCTTTGATGGCCCGCTATACACCGCGAGTGAGCGCTATGCAACGCCATTAGTATTAAGCTTTAGACAATATCCTCAAGGTCAAAGTTGGCAAATTCAATGGCGCTTGCTTGACGGTACTAGCCAAGTGCAATTAGATAGTGGCCAAGTACAGGCGTCGCTTGAGCAAGTAGGTGCAGAAGCAATGAGTGCAGTGAGCGCAAGTTTGGCTGCACGTTATGGCGTGGTGCTTGGTGAGGGTGAAGCTGAAGCAAGCTTAGTGAGTTTTGCAAATGTAACAAGTATCAACAAGTATGTTGAGCTAGAACGTTTTCTTAACCAGCAACCTAGTGTTGCTAGCGTAACCCTGCATCATGTTCAGCACGACATTTTTACTTTCGAAGTTCAGTTATTAAGCCCTTGGGAAGACTTACAAGCCTCTTTAGATATCGCACCAAGGCTTCAGGCTGATGAATTAAGAGCCAAGTACTACTACTTCCAATAGCAAATATTTTTCATCTTAATAATGAGCTGGTACAATGCATCAAGTTTTTGTATCAGCTTTGATTTATCACTTTGACATTTTCCCCGCAATTATCACTTCCTGTACATTTACCTGATGATGAAACCTTGGTGAGTTTTTACCCAGGGGATAATCAACAGTTATTAAGTGCACTGCGAAATCTTGCTTTAGATAAAGGCGAGAGGATGCTCTATTTGTGGGGCAGCGAAGGCTCGGGTAGAACTCATTTACTGCATGCTAGCTGTACCGAAATGGCAGATGTCGGCGCGGCGAGTGCGTACTTACCTTTAGACCTCCATGCGGCAATGTCTCCGCAAATGCTAGAAGGTTTAGAGAGCATGGCCTTAGTATGCTTAGATAACATTGACGCGATTGTTGGTATTGATGCTTGGGAAGAAGCGATTTTTGATTTTTATAATCGTCGTAAAGAATTGGCTTCTACAACTCGTTTGATTGTTACCGCCAATGCGCCTGCGCCGCAGCTTTCCTTTGGTTTAGCCGATTTACAATCGCGTTTAAACTGGGGCGTTACCTACAAGTTACATGAGTTGGATGACGAGCAAAAATTGAGTGCCTTGCAGCTACGTGCTGAACTACGTGGGTTAAAAATGCCGTTAGAAGTGGCGCGCTTTTTATTAAAGCGGTTGTCGCGAGATATGCCTACATTATTAACCAAGCTTGACCTGCTCGATCAAGCGTCGATTACCGCACAGCGCAAACTTACCGTACCGTTTGTAAAAGAAATCCTCGAACTTTAATCCGGCGACTTATCTTTTAGCTTTTTTAAGCCGATGCCTAACTCTTTTCCTTTATTTTTTGCGTATTGTAAGCCAAACCAAAAGGCTGCTAATACCAATACTAACTCAACCGCAGCTAACCAGCGCTCACTCTCAGAGACAACCAATAAGGTTGTGCTGTGCAATACGTAGAGCAGCAATACAAAGCAACTCCAAGCATAGGTGTAAGGCTTACCGGCGAGTATTCCTTTTAGTGGAAATAACAATGGCACCACCCAAAATGCCAGCATTAAGCCAAGGCTAATGTCGACGGGTGGGGACAGCCACAAATGCCACATTAATACCCAAGCCAATAAGGCCAGATATGATCCTTTCGCTAAAATCAGCAGTTGTGCAGTGCTAAATTTAGACAATCTCAAGTACCTGCTCTGGTGGGCGACCAATGCGTGCTTGACCTTGGTTGATTACAATTGGCCGCTCAATAAGCTTAGGATTTGTATGCATTGCAGCGACTAGTTGCGCAGGAGTCAGCGAGGCGTCGGCCAAGTTAAGCTCTTTGTACAACTCGTCTTTTGTGCGCATCAGTTGGCGAGGCTCAAGCTGCAGCATCTTAAGAATATCGTTGATCTCAACTTCGCTAGGCGGCGTTGTGAGATAAAGCATCACCTCTGGCTCAATACCTTTTTCTTGCAATAGTTGTAGTGTTTGGCGGCTTTTAGAGCAGCGAGGGTTATGCAATATTTTAATGTTAGACATGGTTAATCCTTTGTTATCAACTTAGTTGAGCGCTTCTAGTTCTTGCTCAGCAAGTTTGAATTGTTCGATTCTCGCCTGAATGCGCGCTTGTTCGAGATTATTTTTAGTCAGGTTATAGGCGCTGTGTAGCTCATCAATAGCACGCCGATAATCTGAATGTAATGATAGGTACTCTGCCTGCGCTGTATGGCTAGCAGCCAAGTTATTTAGTCTTCGCTGAGTACGGCTTAACTCACCCCATCCAAGAGCGTCGTTAGGCTTCTCGCGTAAATAGCGGTCAAGGGTTTTAGCGCCATCTTCAAACTTACCGTTTTCGCTGTAAGCATGAGCAAGGTTAAGCACAATGACTTGGTTATTAGGGTAACGAGTTTGCGCTACTTTAAGCCGCTTAATGGCAGAATCGTATTGTTTAAGCGCTAGGTCGATATCAGTTTGTGTATCGATAATAAATAAGTTGTCTGGATGACGCTTGGCGAGATCATCAATAACCGTTTTTGATTCTTGGTATTTTCCCATTCCAAATAATGCTAGGGATTTACCGTAAATCGCTGCGTCTTCAATCCGGTATTCTTTTCGCTGAATAACCCGTTGGTAGTACTCAAGGGCGTCAGCAGGCGACAATGTGCCGTGACGAACAATAATTCGTGACTTAGCCAATTGAAAAGACAGGGAGGGCGCAACATATCGATTAGGGTATTGATTAGCGCGTGCTCGGGCTTCACTTACTCGTGTTTCTGGAAGAGGGTGAGTAATTAACATTTGTGGTGGCTTGCTGGCATAGCGATACTTTTCTGACAGCTTACCGAAAAAATTTCCCATGCCACTTGGATCGTAACCGGCCTTTGCTAAGGTTCTTAAGCCGATGCGGTCTGCCTCAAACTCATTTGCACGGGTATAGTTTATTGAGTTTTGTACGCCCGCTGCCATGGTGGCTTGCAGTGCTGCAATACCTGCTACGGGGTTAGCTAAGCCTAACAATAATGAGCCGAGCATACCTGCCATTGAAAGGTTTTGTGCCGCCGCTTGGTTTTCAATACTGCGCGCAATATGGCGCTGAGTAACGTGAGCTATTTCGTGAGCAATAACAGAGGCAAATTCACTTTCGGTTGCAGCGTATAAAAACAAACCAGTATGAATTTTCACGTAGCCGCCAAGAAAGGCCGCTGCGTTAATTTCGTTATCAGTAACTAAAAAAAAGTTAAATGGTGTACGTACGGCATCAGCTTTAGCAACCAGTTGGTTGCCTAACTCAGTGACATATTCGGACAATACTGGGTCGTTGGTCATACGGCTACTGGCGCGAATAATGCGCATATAGGCATTGCCGTAGATAATTTCTTTATCGATGGTGAGCGCCGATGCCCCAGCAGTACCGATTTCTGGTAATTGATTATTGGCTGACATGAGCGGGGCATAGCAAAATAGTATGCTTGCCATAAGAAATTGGGCGAGACGCGTCATTGATTTCCGATAACTTTCCATATGTATCGCGAGAATACCCCGATTTTGTTTGTTATTCAAAAGCTATAAATTGAGTCCTGAACAATAGCCTGTAATAATGGCATGGTTATTTTATGGTAATTATTACAAATGCTTTGCCTCGATTTCCAAGAACACCAGTGTCCCTATCCGTTATTGGAGAGTAAGCTTTGGCTTAAACGGGCTCAAATTGGTGACCAAATACAATTGTTGTTAGGTGATAGTGGATCGCGTAGTGATATCCCCAAGTATTTTCGTCGACTAGGGCATGCTGTAACTATTGAGCAAAATGAACATCGCTTTAGTGTCACCATTACTGTCCAACCCTTAAAGGATTAAAGCTGTAACTATGTTTAAAGTCTTATCTAACTGGTACCACCGCATGTTCTCTGATCCGGAAGCGGTGGCCATGGCCTTAGTATTAGTCATTGGCTTTGTGCTTTTGTACTTTTTTGGCAACTTGCTCGCACCGTTACTAATTGCATTGGTTTTGGCTTATTTATTGGATTGGCCTGTAAGTTATTTGGCGAGCCATGGCTTTAGGCGTGGATTGGCGACGGCCTTGGTACTATTGGTGTTCTTCTTGATTGCTACCTTTACTGTGCTACGAGTGCTACCCACAGTGTGGAGCCAAGGTATGAACCTAGTGGCCGAATACCCAGTTATGCTTAACAGCAGCCAGCAGTGGTTAGAGTCTTTGCCGCAGCAATATCCAGAGTTTATTGATGGGGCATTGGTAGAAAGTGTTGTCGATAATGTACGAACTCGCTTAATGGGCATGGGAGAACAGGTTTTACAGTCTTCTTTTTCTTCAATTGTTAACTTAGCAACCGTGTTGGTTTACAGCGTATTAGTGCCATTAATGGTGTTTTTTATGCTGAGCGATAAAAAAGTACTGTTAAGCAGTGTGACTCGTTTCTTACCTAACGATCGCCGCTTGTTAACCCAAGTGTGGTCAGAGATGAATGGCCAAGTGATTAACTATATTCGTGGTAAAGCCATAGAAATCCTCGTCGTGGGCGGTACCAGTTATATTGTATTTGCGGTGATGGATTTACGTTACTCGGCATTACTCGGTGTGTTAGTGGGGCTGTCAGTACTGATTCCTTTCATCGGCGCGTTTGCGGTAACGCTACCTGTGGCGATGGTTGGTTTGTTTCAGTGGGGTTTAAGCCCGCAGTTTGGCTACCTAATTTTGGCTTATGGGATTATCCAAACCATTGACGGTAACGTATTAGTACCGATTCTTTTCTCTGAAGCGGTTAACCTGCATCCTTTGGCCATTATTGTAGCGGTATTGGTTTTCGGTGGTTTGTGGGGGTTTTGGGGCGTATTTTTTGCCATTCCACTGGCTACATTAGTAAAAGCAGTGATGAATGCATGGCCGCATGAAAAAGTTGAAGAAGTTGAGGAAGAGCTTCCTCAACCTTAAGTGATTAAGCTTAACCAGCTAAATAATCGAGCACTACTTGGTGGTGCTCTTTAGTTTTGAATTTGTTAAACACGTGCTCAATCTTGCCTTGCTCATCAATTAAAAAGCTAATTCGGTGAATACCGTCATACTCTTTGCCCATGAACTTTTTGAGGCCCCAAACGCCAAACTGATCAGCTACCGCATGGTCTTCATCAGAGAGTAAATCGAAGTTGAGTTGATGTTTTTCAATAAACTTAGGTAAGCGTTTTACTGGATCTGGGCTCACTCCAAATACCACAGTATTGGCATCTTTAAGTTGTTCAATACTGTCTCGTAAACCACAAGCTTGAGTGGTACAGCCTGGCGTTAAGGCTTTGGGGTAAAAATAGACTAATACTTTTTTACCCGCGTAGTCGCTAAGCTTAATGCGTTTCTCATCTTGGTTTGCTAGGTCAAATTGCGGTGCTGCTGCTCCGGCCGTCAATGTGTTCATCGAAGGTTCCTTGTTTAATGATGCTTAGTTTGACAAAAATTGCAGGTCGAATTGTTGGCTGCCTAACTCTTGGCACAATTGAGCAAATTCTTGTTCAATAATATTCGGTTGATGCTCTTGATTTAGCTTTACTTCAAATTCAGCATGAAGCATTTCTAATCCTTTCTCGGAAAAAAGATTAGACTTTAAGCCCACCATGCTCATGTTGTGATCGCTAATAAACTGGGTCACTTTGCTAATCACGCCAGTAGCGTCGGGTAAGGTCAGTTGCAAAACGGCGGCATGAGAATAATCGATCAGTGTATGGCGCGATGTTTTCTTCATTACAGTGAGCAGTTGCATCTCAAGTGCAGTTACTGGCAAGTGGGTTTCTATTTGCACAATCGCGTTATGCGTACCAGATACCAGCATAATGAGGGTAAACTCGGAGCCAAACAAGGCCATACGACTGTCTACAATGTTACAGCCACAACCTGAAACCAATTGGGTTAATTGATTCACAATGCCCGGGCGATTGCTACCAACCGCTGTAACTACAAGGTACTGACTCATATTCTTTTTTGTATGCTTTGCAAGATTTAGAATCTCAGGATACTTGCTTAAAGAAGGGATTTCTAGCGGATAAGAACTGAGGGAGTATTAAAAGCGGAGTTTGTATCAAGCCCTTACGGTTTTCGCCTTGTGTTTATGAAAGTGGCTAAGTAGTATAGCGCCCTTACTCTGGATAGTTTTCGCTGGACGAAACCGTTTACCAGTTCATGTTTTAGTTTGTAAATGTAGTGGGATATGCAACTAGTTTCTTTTCAAACGATGAAAGTCGTGTTTTTTGGCAGCCTAGTGGCCACCCTTGCCGCGTGCTCAAGTTCCGGTGAAAAAAATCGCCAAGCCGAACGTAATTTTGATTACCTCGAGGCTACTCAAGTAGAGCCTTTAGCTATTCCCGCGGGCGTTAACCCTCCTGAATATAGTTCTGAATTTGTAATCCCTGAACCTAAACCCGACAGTGAAGAGCTGTTTGGTCGAGAAGTTGATGTACGTGCGCCGGTGCAGGTTATTCCGCTTATTGCTGGTAGTCGTATTGAAGATACGGATGACGGGCTGATTTTTTGGTTTGATATATTACAAGCAGAATCAGCCGTTGAAACCCAGTCCACCATGATGCAAACCATTAGTGACTACATTGCTTACCGTAAATCAACAGTTGTTCAACGAAATGACCAACAAGCTTTTATTGCCTCTGATTGGTTGGTTGACCGCGAAACGGTTGAAGGAAACTGGTGGCTTTTTTCTAGCGATACGGTAATGGAACAACGTCAAAAGTTTACTTACCAGTTAGAAGTTAAACCGCATGGTCGAACTGCAGGTTTACGCGTTAGCTTTATCGATGGTGAGATTTATCGAGACGGTAACGATGAAGCACTAGAGCTTGATGATTTTGATAAACAGCGTTTGGCTGTGGTTGAACTTAATCGATTAATTGGTTACGTAAATGACCGTCGAGAAGAGTTAGAAGCTCAATTGGCCGAGCAGCGCGAGCAAACTCGTATTGCCGCAATGAGTGAATCTGAAAAAGAGCAGCTATTCGACGAAACTGTAAGCTTGGTTTTGGTTAACGATAGTGGAGCATCCTACTTTAAAGCGCGCGCAGACATGGAAAAAACCATGAAGCGTTTGCGTTTAGTATTGCCATTGGCTGGTTTTACCATCACCGACTACATTGCTAACTCAGGTAGCTTATACCTCACTTACGATCGTCCTCCAGAGCAAATATTAGAAACCTATGGTCTAACTACCATGGAGTTTGAAGAGAAGGACTATTTATTCACTGTGGGCTCTAACGGTAATGTCACGCAAATTACCTTAGCAGATGCTGAAGGAGTGGTGCTTAAACCAAGTGAGGTTAAAGCCTTATATCCTTATCTAGCGATTCTAATGAAGATGGGCATTGATACCAGCGATAGCTTGTCACGCTAATAACGCTAGTCGATTAAGCCTGAACAAAAAAAGGTCCCACATGGGACCTTTTTTCTTATACTGAATATGAGTTTTTTGTAAATTATCGTTTTTACTTTACTGCTCTATCGAACAGTAAAATTCCTTTTGTTTCTTAGTGTGGCACTTATTCCTGGCAATTAAGTTGTAGCTGAAGTTAAAGACCAAGCTCTGCGAGTCATACTGTATATGGAGGTACAATGATGAAAGCAATTTTAGCGGTTAGTATTTTACTCGCGTTAAGTGCGTGTAGTAATAGTCAACATACGGGAGCTAGCACTGCCCCTGAAGGTCAACAACCATTAAGCCCCGAGCAAAGTGGCCTAGTTCAAGAGGTTGAGCCCAGTCACTCTAGTGTTGATACTATCGGTGCAAATGCCGATACCAGTGATGTGCATATGTCGAGTATCGAGCCAGAAGTAGAAGCTATGTTTGAGCAGCTTATTGTGCAAGCGGTTGCCGATGGAGATCATCAAAAGGCGTTGAGATTTGTTCAAGATGCAGAGCAAGCTGGCTCTATTAAAGCGAGGCAAGTTTACGAGGATGCGGTAAAAGCTCAACCTTAAGTTCAACTTTTATGTCGGCATCAATGTGACTCTGATTACACCATGTTGATATAGGTTACTTGGTATCTAGAGCTTCTCTAGGTATCTTGCTTTTGATTATTCGATTTAAGCGCAGCAGCCTGTATCGATAGGAATTAACATCAGAGCAAATCAAGGCGGGCTGTCTAAACAGTCAGTTTACTGTTCGTCTTGCTCTTCTCGTAAGTCCGCTTTACGGTTGTTTTGTTCGATCTTCTTACGTAGCTCTGGAGTGATGTTAAAGCTGCCCATATGCCTCAACATCATGATGTTTCCAGCAATAAAACCGAGCACTAATACAATGATCAAAATAACGTATGGGGTACTCATTTAGGCCGCCTTTGTTAATCGCTCAATCAAGCTACTATTTTGTGTAAGTTTACACTGGATATAAAGCTAAGCACCGTTACGACTAACAATAATTGTGCGGGTGGTGCTGATTTTTTAAATAAGGGCACTAACCACAATAGGGTTGCAGTCAGTAATAGCGCACTCATTATTACAAACTGTTTGACCAAAGCGCTATTTTCATCAAGCTGGCCACTGGTGAGTAAGTATATACAAACGCAAATCAGACTTACCATTGCTGCCGCTAAACCTACAAATGGAAGCAATTTGTCGAAACTGGTGAGTCGATGTTTAGCCTTAACCATTAGCCAGTTGGCCATTGCCGCAGCACAAGCAGCAAAGCTAAATACCATTAAGGCATGTTGACTTAGTATGTAAGCTGCACTTAATAGTAGCGGAGCCCCCATTGCCCACCAATAGGTGAGAGGCAAGCTACGCTTATGTTTCAGTTTATTGAGCTTAAAACTCAAGACCCAGCCTAAAAATGCACTTATAAATACTAATACCACTAAACCAATTGCTTGCTGGCTTTCATAACCACTTAAGGCCGCTAAAGTAATAAAGCTCACCAAGGTACTTAATTGGCGCTGGATACGGCCGGTTTGCCCTGGGCAGAGTTCGCCTTTATGCAGCACTAGCATAAGCAATAAAAAAGCTAAGGCTGAACTGCTTACCAAGCTAACAAATAAGGTTGAGTACAAACTGGGCATTAGTTCTCCGGTGAACAGATGTTAGTAACATATTGGCTAAATATGTTATCGATATGAAGTTTGATGGTGTTAAGGCCAGCAGCGTCAGCCGCTTGTAAGTGGCTAAGTACTGTCTCAGCATTTAAGTCTTTAAGTAATGCTGCACTGGTTTGATGGTGGCTTAAATGCCAAGGCTCAAATTCTACGCCGCCTTGAAATTGCCGATAGGGATAAAAGAAACCGTGTTCCGCAGCATGCTTTTCTAGCCATAATGCTAAAGGGTACTGGCTACCACCAAGAATATACTCTTGAGGAATCAAGCTTAAAGATTGGTTAGGTGCCAGCAAATCAGGGTCGTAAAAATCGAAATCACAACCCCAGTGGTGACGACTGGTTCCAGGCAAAGCTGACCAGCGTAAAATGGCATGCATTTTTTGCTCGTCGCTTAAATTCGCTAAGTTTAAGGCTTGGCTATCTTTATCAAGTACCGGGCGTAAACCATTCCACTTGTTATTCCAAATAAGCAATTGCCTATGGAAGTCTCTATAGCCGCTAAAAATGCTTAAATTGAAGCCGTCTTGTTTTGCAGCTTCAATTAAACTTTGCAAGTGATCTAGCACAGCACAATGAACCCAGCCTAAAGTAGGTTCATTCTGCAGTAAGTCCTTACTTAGTCCGTAAAGACCTAAGTGCTTAGACGCATTGCTCATTATTTGCCTAGTACATTAACTAAAAGCTCGTAGTACATGTCTGTAAGCTGTTCTAAATCAGCTACTTTTACACACTCGTTTACTTTATGAATGGTGGCGTTAATTGGCCCAAGTTCTACCACTTGAGTACCCATTTTGGCAATGAATCGACCATCTGAGGTACCGCCAGTGGTGAGTAGCTCTGGCGCTGTTTTAGCTACTTTAGTTACCGCTTCGCTAACCGCTGTTAGAAAGTCACCTTCTTCAGTTAAAAAAGGTTGGCCGTTATAGGTCCAATCAAGTTGGTAATCTAAACCGTGGCTATCAAAGATATTGTGTACGCGCTTCACAATGTCTTGGTCGGTAAGCTCAGTTGAGTAGCGGAAGTTAAATTGTACGTCTAATTCGCCTGGAATAACGTTTGAAGCACCGGTACCCGAGTGAATGTTGGCAATTTGAAAACTGGTGGGCGGGAAAAATTGGTTACCGTTATCCCAGTGCATTGCCGCAAGCTCGGCTAAAGCTGGCGCCGCATCATGAATCGGATTTCTAGCCAAATGAGGATAGGCAACATGGCCCTGAATACCCTTAACGGTAATATCACCAGTAAGCGAACCGCGACGGCCATTTTTAACAACATCGCCTACGCGATGAGTAGAAGAGGGTTCGCCTACCAAACACATATCAATAATTTCGTTACGTGCCATTAAGGTGTCTACCACGCGGGTAGTCCCATTGATAAATGGCCCTTCTTCATCAGACGTAATCAAGAAAGCGATAGAGCCTTTATGGTCAGGGTAATCCGCTACAAATCGTTCGGTAGCAACAACCATTGCAGCTAGCGAACCTTTCATATCTGCTGCACCGCGGCCATGTAATACGCCATCAATAACCGTTGGCTCAAAAGGGGGGGTGTGCCACTTTTCTGCGGGGCCGGGTGGCACTACATCTGTATGGCCAGCAAAGCAAAATAGTGGGCCAGTGTTGCCTCTGCGCGCCCACATATTAGTGGTATCTTCAAATACCATTTCTTCGATGTTAAAACCTGCAGGGCTTAGGCGATCAGCCATCAACTTTTGGCAATCACAATCTTCAGGCGTTACCGATGGGCGGCTGATGAGATCTTTGGCTAAATGTAAAACTGGGCTATCAGACATGTAAATTACGCTTCCGGAAAAAAGAGTTGTTGGTAAAGATCGGCTTTAAAGCCTAGAGTGAAATTTTGCTCTACTTGCAGCAAGGGGCGTTTTATCATTGCCGGAAACTGCTCTAGTAGATCAATCGCAGCGCTTTCGTCTAAACTCGCTTTTTGCTCATCACTTAGTTGTCGGTAAGTGGTACCGCGTTTATTGAGTACAGCTTCCCAACCCAACAGTTTGCACCACTGGCCAATTTGCTGCTTAGTGACTCCGTCTTTACGGTAGTCGTGGAAGGTAAATTCGATGTTGTGTTCGCTTAACCAACGGCGGGCTTTTTTTATTGTGTCGCAGTTGGGGATGCCGAACATGACGATATTAGACGCTGACATGTAAGTTCCCTTTTTATATTTTGGCTAAGAATACCAGAGCTAGCAGTAAAGCTCATCGGGCAATTAAGCTTAAGCGGGGAAATAAATTAACATCGGTAAATTCAAGGCAAAAAAAACCACGCAATTAAGCGTGGTTTTTAACAGTAGCGAGCGCTTACTTAATAATAGTAAGTACTGGCGTTTCGGCAATGGTGACAGAGCCTGATTTTTTCACTAACTCTTTAATCTCATCCATGTTAGAGATAACGACTGGAGTCAGCGTTGATTTTGCTTTTTCTTCTAGCAAGGCTAAATCAAACTCGATGATAACATCACCTTGTTTAACGTCTTGACCTTCAGATGCGATACGGGTGAAACCTTCGCCTTTCAGCTCAACCGTATCAATACCAAAGTGAACGAACATCTCGATACCGTCAGTTGATTCCAACGAGAACGCATGGTTAGTTTCGAAAATTTTACCAATGGTTCCATCACAAGGTGCAACCATTTTGTTGCCGGTAGGTTTAATCGCGATGCCATCACCAACGATTTTTTCAGCAAATACTACATCAGGCACTTCTTCAATAGGAACAATTTCGCCAGATAGTGGGGCGATAATATCGATACCGCTTTTGCTTGAACTATCATCTGAAACCATTTTCTTGAATTTGTCGAATAGACCCATTGTGGCGCTCCTAAATTCTTATGTATTGTGCAGTTGCAACTATCTTAACAGACGGAATTTTGTTTAACAAAAGTGTCAACTAACGTTTCAATCTCAGCGGCTGTAGGCAGCGCTAATGCTTGGTCGGCTAATTGCTTCACTTCAGCATAATTTGAATTACGGATCAGTTTTTTGATCCGAGGTATAGAAATGGCACTCATTGAAAATTCATCCAGTCCCATACCCATTAATAACAAAGTAGCGGTTTCATCACCGGCTAATTCACCACACATGCCTGTCCACTTGCCTGCAGCATGAGACGCGTCGATAACCTGTTTAATCAGAGTTAACACCGCTGGAGACATTGGGTTGTATAGCGCAGAAATAAGTTCGTTACCTCGGTCAACCGCTAGAGTGTACTGAGTTAAGTCGTTGGTTCCAATACTAAAGAAGTCTACTTCCTTAATTAAATGGTGAGCAATAGCTGCAGCTGCTGGTGTTTCAACCATTACACCCACTTCAACGTCTTCATCGTAAGCAATACCTGCTTGGCGAAGATCAGCTTTAAGGGTATCTAGTACGCCGTTAAGTTTGCGGATTTCTTCAACCGACACAATCATCGGGAACATAATACGCACTTTACCAAACGCAGAGGCGCGAAGTAGTGCACGCAATTGTGCGTTCATAATTTCTTCACGGTCGAAGAAGATACGAATGGCGCGCCAGCCCAAGAATGGGTTCATTTCTTTTGGAAGATCTAAGTAAGGCAGATCTTTGTCGCCACCAATATCCATAGTACGGATAATAACAGGGTGGCCTTGCATTGCTTCTACAACGGCTTTGTACGCTTCAAACTGCTCATCTTCAGTTGGCAGAGAATCGCGGTCCATAAACAAGAATTCTGTGCGGTAAAGACCGACACCTTCAGAACCGTTGCGATGTGCACCGTCTACATCTTTAATGGTACCAATGTTGGCACATACTTCTATTTGGTGACCGTCTAAAGAGATCGCCGGTAAGTCTTTTAACTTGGCTAACTCAGCTTTCTCGTCCAAGTAGGCCTGCTGACGCTGCTTATAAGTGGCTAACTGTTCATCGCTGGGATTAATTACTACTTCGTTATTGATGGCGTCTAACGCAATAATGTCGCCATTTTTCACTTGCTGAGTAATATCGTTAGTACCCACAATTGCGGGTAACTCTAATGAGCGAGCCATGATAGAGGTATGCGAAGTGCGGCCGCCGATATCGGTAACAAAACCCAGTACTTTATCGAGGTTAATTTGCGCTGTTTCAGACGGCGTTAAATCATTAGCTACCAATACCACTTCTTCAGTGATAGTGCTAAGCGATACGATTTCGATACCGAGAATGTTTTTAACTAAACGCGAACCAATATCACGGAAGTCGGTTGCACGCTCTTTTAAATAGGGGTCATCTAATTCGGCTAGCATTTGCGCATTTTGCTCAATAATGGTGTGAGCGGCTTTGTCTGCACTAGCCAAATTGTCTTTGATGCAGGCTAGAATTTCTTCTTCAAGCTCTTCATCTTCTAACAACATGATATGGCCTTCGAAGATAGCTTCTTTCTCTTCGCCGAAGGTTTTACCTGCCATTTGTTTAATTTCTTCGAGCTGCGCCGACGTTTTGTTTCTGCCGTCGAAAAAGCGTTGTACTTCGCTGTCTACTTGCGCTGTATCGATCTTTGCTTGATTAATAACTACTGCTTGCTCTGCAAGTAATAGTGCTTTACCAAATGAAATTCCTGGAGATGCCAGAATACCTGAAATCATAACCTACACCTATTTAGTTGAACTTGTTAAAGGATTAAAAAAAAGACTTATTCAAGTTCATCCATTAACGCAACTAGCTTTTCAACGGCTGCTGTTTCGTCTTCACCTTCAGCACGAATAACAACGCTAGTGCCTTTAGTTAGGCCTAGGGTTTGTAGTTTGAACAAGCTTTTAGCGCTTGCAGATTTACCATTGCTTTCTACTACGATGTCGCTAGAAAATGCTTTGGCTTCTTTAACGAATTGAGCCGCAGGGCGAGTATGAAGACCATTTTCTGCAGTGATAACAACACTTTTCTCAAACATACGAACATTCCTCAAATTTAAATTATGTCGTCTAAAGATTGATATAAGCTTAGACGTTTATTAGTAAAACGTTTTCGTGAAAAAAATAACGCATATCGCGAGCGATAAGTTTAATCTGCGTCAAATTTTCAGGCTAAGTTGTACTGTGTTACGTTAAATTACATAGCTTGTTAGCTATTAAGTGTATGTAATTATTATATTTATACTAATTTGTCGAAGTGAACAATGTATCTATTTTGATACCTTTTGTTACAAACAGATACATTGTAAAGCTCAGTTTTTAGCGGTTTTGAGTATAGTTTTTGCGTTTTTGTTGCACAAGTCGTCTTGGTTAATTTTCTCTAGAAATAAAGTTTCTCTTGCAAAAAAAAAGCGACCCATCACAGGATCGCTTTTTATCGCTTGCTTTGAGAAATATTTACTGAACGTTCTCTTGTTCAGTAAAGGTGTCAGCAAACAAAGCACTTGATAGGTAGCGCTCGCCAGAACTTGGCAGAATAACAACGATGTTTTTATCTGCATACTCTGGTTTTTCAGCAATGCGATTCGCAGCTACAACTGCCGCACCAGAAGAGATACCAGCCAAAATGCCTTCTTCTTCCATTAAGCGCTGAGCCATCGCAATCGCGTCTTCATTGGTGACTTGCTCAACCACGTCAACCATTTCCAAATCTAGGTTACCAGGGATGAAACCTGCGCCAATACCTTGGATTTTATGTGGACCAGGCGTCAAGTCTTCACCCGCTTTAGCTTGAGCAATTACCGGTGAATCTACTGGTTCAACAGCAACAGAAGTAATGTTTTTACCTTGCTCTAGCTTAATGTAACGGCTAACACCTGTAATAGTGCCACCCGTGCCAACACCGGCTACAAATACGTCAATCTCACCATCGGTATCTTCCCAAATTTCTGGGCCTGTGGTTTTTTCGTGGATCTCTGGGTTAGCTGGGTTATCAAATTGGCCCAGTAAAACATATTTTTCTGGGTTGCCATCGCGAATTTCTTCAGCTTTGCCAATAGCGCCTTTCATACCTTTAGCGCCTTCAGTTAATACTAAGTTGGCACCAAGTGCTTTTAGTAACTTACGGCGTTCTAGGCTCATGGTGTTAGGCATGGTTAGCGTAATTGGGTAACCGCGAGACGCAGCAACAAACGCAAGCGCAATACCGGTGTTACCGCTAGTTGGTTCAATGATTTCTTTACCTGGACCCAACAAGCCTTTTTTCTCTGCATCCCATACTAGGTTTGCGCCGATACGACACTTAACACTGAAGCTTGGGTTACGGCTTTCTACTTTAGCTAATACGTTGCCTTTACTTACACGATTAAGGCGAACTAGCGGAGTACGACCGATAGTCAGGGAATTGTCTTCATAAATCTTACTCATTGAAACGTCCTTTTTAGGTTAATACGCTTGCTACAATCAGTGGTTATTAGCACTAAGCAGCATCACTGTTATTACTAGCATAACGCGCGATTTGCGAAGGGGAAGTAACGTTTATTTATAACGTTATGTAATTAAGAGATAAATTGATATGCCCTGATGCACAGACATGTTTACTTTTTGTGACGCTAAATAAGTGAGTTGTCGGGCGAGTTTTTCTAGCACGTATTAAAATTAGTTATAGTATAAACCTATAGCGAACATGGAATTAACGTAGACAAAAGGGCAAAGCTAAATGGATAAAGTCGCTCGATTAGCTAGCAAACATTGGATTGTGGCATTGGTATTGTTTTCTATTTATGGCATTCAAGTGTGTCCTTTTTTAGAAGCGCAAACCCCGTTGCAATTGTTGTTACCTATCGTGCTGGGCTTTACGTTTACCTTGTTATTACGCCGTATTTTCTGTTTGCGGATTGAGAGAAAAGCCAAAGAGTTACAAGTAGCGGCTCAATTTAAACTCGATCTGGTCTTATTCATGTTCATTAGCGTGATAGTGGTGACGTATAACAGCGTAATGTTTGAACCTCCTTGGGAGTCAAACTTAAAAGTAATCCTGGGCTTAAGCGCATTAGGTTTCTATATCGCTGCCGATCTAGCGTTACTTAAAGAATGGCAAATAGCCTTAGAGTTAGAGAAAACGCAGCAACACTTGGCCATTCAGACACAGGGCTTTGCTGTGGGGAAAAAGTTTTCAGCATTTGCAATAAGTAGTGCCTTTGTTTTAGCGGGTATTATCTTTTTGGTGATTAATAAAGATTTGGAGTGGCTAGTTATGGTGGGCAGCGAGCGCTACCCCCTGCCGCTTGCTCAGCGATACATTGTTACCGAGTTAGCCTTTGTATTGGTGGTGGTAATGGCTTACGTTATTAGAGTGATTTTTTCTTACTCAAGAAACTTGCAGCGATTATTACATAATCAAAATAACAGCTTAGCGATGGTACAAAACGGCCAACTGGATACGCAAGTTACCGTTAGCAGTAACGATGAATTTGGCATTATTGCTCAGCGTACTAACACTATGATTAGCAGCTTGCAGCGCAGTACCCATTCTTTGCATCAAACTCGCGATATTGCTATTCACAGTCTTGCTTCGTTAGCGGAAACCCGTGACAACGAAACCGGCGCACATATTTTGCGTACTCAATATTACGTGAAAGCCTTAGCCGAAGAATTGAAACACCAGCCTGGGTTTGTTGAGCTACTCACAGAGCAAAATATAGAATTGATTTATAAATCTGCACCCTTGCACGACATTGGCAAGGTAGGGATCCCTGATGCGATTTTGCTGAAACCTGGCAAGTTAGACGATGAGCAATGGTTGGTGATGCGCCAGCATCCACAAATAGGCGCTAATGCATTAGCTGAAGCTGAACGTCATTTTGGCAGTGAAGATGCGGCGTTTTTACAGTTTGCTAAAGAAATTGCTTTATCTCACCACGAGAAATGGGATGGTAGCGGCTACCCACATGGATCTGTAGGCAGTGATATACCGCTAAGTGCGCGATTAATGGCCTTAGCCGATGTATACGATGCCTTAATTAGTAAGCGGGTGTACAAACCTGCATTTTCTCACGATAAGGCTAAACAAATAATACTGGAAGGCAAGGGCAAGCATTTTGACCCAGCAGTAGTAGAGGCGTTTTGCCGTTGTGAGCAGCAATTTGTAGAGATTGCTGCTCAGTACCAAGACAAACCAGGACAAGCAGCTTAGTCCGTGTAAACCACTATAGACACTCGGTAACGGTCACGTTTTGGGCTACGCTCTACGGTATAAACGGAGTAGTGGGTTGCGTTTAGCGTGGCGGCCCATTCCACGGCGTCTTTTTCTGCAAGATCTAAATCTAACTCACTTAAAAAGGTTTTTTGCGCCACTTTACTTAAGTTCATCTCTTTGGCGTCGCCGTAAGATATTTTTTGTAAAACAGTGTTAGCCATTACAGAGTGTGTGCCCATTACACTTAGGCTTAACAACAGGCCTGATAATAAAAATGATTTTGCTTTCATGTTATTTTTCCTCAACCAGTTGCTTGCGATAAACATCAACCCAAATCGCAGTGGCACCACATACGGCTACCGGCATAATAATTAAATTTAATAAAGGTACGGTACTACAAAATAAAACGATCGCTCCAAAGCCACTGTTACGAATTCGATCCTGTTTTAGATGGTCACGCATTGTGTCGAACGGGATGCGATGGTTATCAAAAGGATAATCAATGTACTGAATACTCATCATCCAGGCAGTGAATAAAAACCACAAAACAGGAGCGACGGTTTGGCCAATCGCAGGGATTAAAAACAACAATAGCAGCCCAAGTGCTTTAGGGAGCCAGTACCATAGTTTTTGCAATTCACGAGAGAAGATTCGCGGTAAGTCTTTGATTAAATCAACGAAAGACATATCGTCAACTTTTTTCCCGCTTAGGTGTAATTCTACTTTTTCGGCCAGCAAACCGTTAAATGGCGCGGCTATCCAGTTACCAATAATGCTAAAGGTAAAACCAAACACCATTAAAATAGCAATAATGGCGCTTGGCCAAATTAACCAGCTTAACCAATCTAACCAGCTTGGTAGGTAATCCATTATTTGTTGTACCCAGCCACCGAGCTGTTGGTACAAAAAGACAAACGCGCCACCAAATAACAAGATGTTAGCTAACAGGGGAATCATTACAAATAGTCGCAAACCGGGTTGAGTAATTAATTGAAAACCTTGTGCGATGTATGAAATTCCGCTGCGAGAGGCTAGCGAACTCTGCGTCATTGTTGTGATCCCTCGTTTGTTTATGGACGCCTATATTACAAAGCGTTGATAGCTCTGGTAAAGTCTTGCTTTACAATAGCAACAAATTAAAGCAAACCAGTTTATGCGCTTGAAGCAAATCCGCCTTGCCGGGTTTAAGTCTTTCGTTGATCGAACCACCATTCCTTTCCCTACCGATATGACCGCCATTGTTGGGCCAAATGGCTGTGGCAAGTCTAATGTGATTGATGCCGTTCGTTGGGTGTTAGGAGAAAGCAATGCCCGCCATTTGCGTGGTGGTGCGATGACCGATGTAATTTTTAATGGTTCTACTAAGCGTGCGGCTGTGTCTAAAGCCATGGTTGAGTTGATTTTTGATAATCAGCAAGGCCGCATTGGCGGTGAATACGCCAGCTACAGTGAAATCGCGGTTCGTCGAGAAGTCACTCGAGATGGCCAAAACATCTATTTATTAAACGGTGCTAAATGCCGTAAACGTGATATTACTGACTTGTTTTTGGGTACTGGTTTAGGCCCTCGTAGTTACGCGATTATTGAGCAGGGCATGATTAGCCGCTTAATCGAATCGAAACCTCAAGAACTGCGGGTATTTATTGAAGAGGCCGCCGGTGTATCTAAATACAAAGAGCGCCGTCGCGAAACCGAGCTACGAATAAAACATACCGATGAAAATATTCTACGGCTTAGAGATATTGAATCTGAACTAGGGCAACAGGTAAACAAACTTAAAACCCAAGCTCAGGCGGCTAAGCGCTATCGCCAGTATCGCGCCCGACATCGCGAGCTAAAAGCGCTGATGTGCTTGCAAGAATTAAGACAGCTTGACGCCAGTATTGATGGCAGCAGTGAAACTAATGCCCAAGCTGAGCAACTGCAACGAGTTGAAGAACACAGTATTACTCAAGCTGAAAATCAGCTGACAATACTGGCTAATAATATTGCCGAGCAGCAAGAGCTCGTGCAGCGTTTACAGCAGCAAAGTTTCGAATTAAGAACCGAGCTGGCCAAGCTTGAGCAGCAGCAATTACATACTCAGCAACAGCAGAACCAATCTGAGCAAAGCCGTATTCGCAATACTCAGCAGCAACACGAGATTAAGCAAAACCTCGATGATTTAGCAGAACAGTTAGCGGTTGAGCAAGAAGCCTTGTTGGAGCAGCAAGAGCAGTTAGCGTTACAACAACAAGTACTGTTAGAGCTAGAGCCGCAACTAGAAGATGCCGAGCAAAATAGCGCTAGCAAGCGCGAACAGCAAGCCAGCAATTTGGCCGCGAGCCAACAAGCACGCCACGCCATTGAACAGCTTCAAGCTCAACTTCGTCATAGCCAACAAATGCAGCAACGTCATCAACAGCAAATTGCTCAGTTGCAGCAACAGTTGAGTGGTTTAGCGAGTAATAACGACACGGTAGTTGAAGAACTGAGTAGCAAACTCAGCGCCGCAGAACCGCAATTACAAGTTCTAGAACAAACGTTAGAAGAGTTAGAACGGGCTAAATTAGTCAAGCAGTCAGAGCTGCAATCTAGCCAGCAACAGCGTCAGCAATTGTCCTTACAATACACTGCCGAACAGACGCGTTTGCAAGGCGTAGATAAGTTGTTAGCGCAAGTAGAAACGAGTGCCACACATCCGTTAATTGATGTATTGAGGGTTAAAGATGGTTGGCAATTAGCGGCAGATGCGGTGTTAGCTAAGTGGTTACAAGCAGAGTGGTGCGAGACCTTAGAGCCGAACTTTCCGCTGGCATTATGCCCACCTCTTCATGGGGGCGAAGTTAGCTTTGCCGCAGAGCTTACGCATTTGCAGAGTTTAGCGCAGCAGCTTGAGCAAGTAGATTTAAGCTATTTATGCGGGCAAGTGCTGGTGGTGGATTCACTAGAAGAGGCCTTTGGCTTACGTGAGCATTTAAGCGCTGAACAATCTCTTATTACCGCCAACGGCGAGTGGTTAGGCCGTTACTGGCAGCAACTTAGCCCGCCGAGTTATCAACATTCACTATTGAGCTTGCAGCAAGAGCGTTCAGAGCTAAGTGCGAAGTTAACTGAGTTGAATGTCGCTAAGCAGCAATTTGTAGAGCAGCAAACTGAGTTAGAAGCTGAGCAAAGCAAGATAACCCAACAAAACACGCGCGCCAGTAGTGATTTACAACAACTGCAGAACAAGTTGTCGGACTGGCGCAGCCGCTTGGCGTTGTTACAGCAACAGCAAGCATTTGCCCAACAACAGCGCGAGCAACTAGAGCAACAAATTGAAGACTTGGCGATTAACCTAGAGCAAGACCAAGAGTCACAGTTGCAACTTGAAGAACAGTTAGACACTCAGTTAGAAGCATCTCAAGATGAACAACATCAACAGCAAATGTGGCAAGAGCAAGCCGAGCAAGCAGCTTCGCTAGTCAAGCAGTTACGCGCTAGTTTTCAGCAGCAACAATCAGCCAGTCATCAATTGCAATTAGCTATTGGTCAACAGCAAGCAAAGTGTCAAACCCAGCTACAGCAACAAAGCTATCAGCAGCAAAAGTTACAGGATTTAGCCTTACAGCTTAGTTTGGAGCCGGAAGAGCACAATGAGCAACTTGAGTTGTTAGCCGAGCAAATTGAGCAGCTGCTTGAGCAAAGTTTACTTCTTGAAGAACAGCAAACCGAAGCAAGCGAGATTCATCAGCAATCGCTTACTCAGCAACAAGCTATGCAACAACAGCTTAAAGAAGCGCAAGTCCGATTAAAGCAATTGCTAGAGCAAGGTACTGAGCAGCGAATTCAACAGCAAAGCTTGTTAGCTCGGCGCACCGTATTGCTGGAGCAATTGGCAGAGCAAGGGGATAACCTTAAGCACTTAGAATTGTCGTTACCAGAGGCCAGTTTAGAAGAAGACTACGCGGCTGAATTAGACCAAGTAGATGCTCGACTTAAACGTATGGGGGCAGTGAACTTAGCCGCAGAAGAAGAGTTTGATCAGCAAAATGCGCGTTATCAAGAATTGACCGCTCAATTAACTGATTTAGAAGCTGCCATCGAGGTGCTTCGTGCAGCGATTGCTAAAATTGATCGCCAAACACGCTCTAAATTTAGCGAAACATTTGCTAAGGTAGATGCTGATTTACAAGAGCTTTTCCCCAAAGTGTTTGGCGGAGGCAATGCGTGGTTGGAATTATCGTCTGATGACTTGCTCGAAACAGGCGTTACCATAATGGCTCGGCCTCCTGGTAAAAAGAATGCTAGCATTAGTTTGTTATCGGGTGGAGAAAAAGCACTCACGGCATTGGCATTGGTTTTTGCTATATTTCGCTTAAATCCTGCGCCATTTTGTATGCTAGATGAAGTAGATGCCCCCTTAGATGAAGTAAATGTGGGACGTTTTGCGGATTTAGTGCATAGTATGTCTGATACGGTACAATTTATATTTATCAGTCACAATAAAGTGACGATGGAAAAGGCCTCGCAGCTTGCGGGGGTAACAATGCAGGAGCCAGGTGTATCACGCTTGGTAGCAGTGGATATCGCAGAAGCGATAGCCATGGTTGAATAATAGCTTTAGAGAACAGTTAAATGCAGGAATTGCGCATCGTACTTATCGTTGTTGGTATCATTTTAATTATTGCTTTGCTCGCCCATGGTTTTTGGAGCAGTCGCAAACAACGACCTGAAAAACTGGTTAGTCCCAAGCAAAAATCTGGGACTAAAGAATCGATACAAGGCCGTGATGACCAAGGCTTTGATGACTTAGGTGTAGGCCAAGCGCGGGTGATTGGTGATCCGATTGACGATGCCCTTTTAGACGGCGATGTAGCTGAACCACTTTCTCAGCCAGTGCCTAGCCAAGCTAAGCGTGAACCTGAAGTGGCAGAGCCAGTGCAACGAAAAGAGCCTGAGTTTCATTTTTCAGCGGTTGATGAAGCGCCAGAAATTGCAGATGATCAAGGTTTATCAGGATTAGATTCTGAGCCTCAAGCTAAACCTCAACAAGAAACTCAAGCCACTCAAACAGAGTTAGAGCCTGAACCTGAGTTTGCTTTTGATATGGATGAGGTAAAAGATACTGTAGCTGAGCCGGAGCTTGAAGAGAGTAAACCGGTGAAAGATCCTAATGCACCAGACGATGTATTTATTTTAAATGTTATGGCACAAAGTGGCCGCTTTTTGAAAGGTGGTCCCTTACTGGCTAGCCTAGATAAAATTGGTTTACGTCACGGTGATATGGATATTTTTCATCGCCATCTAGATAACAGTGGTACTGGCCCGATTATTTTTAGTTTAGCCAATATGGTTAATCCTGGTACTTTTGATATTGATGCCATGGACCAGCTTGAAACACGCGGTGTGAGTATATTTATGACGGTACCGTGTAAAGGCGAACCCACTAAAAACTTTGCCTTGATGTATAACGCGGCGATGACCCTTGCTAAAGATTTAGATGCGATTATGTTGGATGACCAACGTAACCCGCTGACTAAGCAAACCGCTAATCATTATGAGCAACGTGTTCGCGAATACGAGCGTAAGCAATTGCTCGTTAACTAATAAATTGACACCATTCTAAAGCCTTTCCAAGTTAAGCTTCGGGAAGGCTTTTTTATTTAAAGGTCTCCTATGGACAAGCCAGAACAACAGATTGAGCAGCTAATCGCTCAGCTTGAGCAGTACAATTACCAATATTATGTACTCGACGAACCCTCGGTTCCTGATGCGGAATACGACCGTGTATTTCGTGAGCTAAAAGCCCTAGAAAAACAGCATCCTGCTTTATTGCGCAGTGACTCACCGACTCAACGAGTGAGCGGCGCGCCGCTATCGGCTTTTGAGCAAGTGCAGCACGAGATGCCAATGCTGTCTTTAGATAATGTGTTCAGTGAAGAAGAATTGAATGCATTCAATAAGCGACTACAAGAGCGTTTAGTGACTGCTGAGGATATCACTTACTGCGTAGAACCAAAGTTAGATGGTTTAGCGGTAAGCATACTTTATGTTGATGGTGTTATGGTTCAAGCCGCCACTCGCGGAGACGGAAGTACGGGTGAAAATGTAACGGAAAACGTGAAAACAATTCGTTCTATCCCCTTGCGTTTACGCGGCAGCGATTGGCCTGCAAGACTAGAAGTGCGTGGTGAAATTTTCATGCCTAAAGCGGGTTTTGAAAAACTTAACCAATTAGCAAAAGACAAAGGTGAAAAAGCCTTTGCTAACCCACGTAACGCGGCCGCGGGCAGTTTGCGCCAGCTAGACTCACAAATCACTGCCACTCGACCCTTAGCGTTTTATGCTTACTCGTTGGGCGTAGTGAGTGAAGACTTAAGTGATAGCCACTACAACAATTTACAAACTATTAAGTCTTTTGGCTTGCCTGTATGCCCAGAGATTAAAACAGTTGTGGGTAGCCCGGCATGTTTTGAGTATTTCCGAGCGATTGGTGACAAACGTAATGCCTTGGCTTATGAAATAGATGGGGTGGTGTACAAAGTAGACTCAATCAAGTTGCAGCAGCAGCTAGGCTTTGTAGCTCGTGCGCCGCGCTGGGCAACCTCGCATAAATATCCTGCCCAAGAAGAAATCACTTTACTGCGCGATGTTGAGTTTCAAGTGGGGCGTACCGGTGCTATTACTCCGGTTGCGCGTTTAGAGCCGGTGTTTGTAGGCGGTGTAACGGTGAGTAACGCCACCTTGCACAATGCTGATGAGATAGAACGCTTAGGTGTGCGTATTGGCGATAGCGTGATTGTGCGCCGAGCTGGTGATGTGATTCCGCAAGTCGCTGGGGTGATATTGGATCGCCGCCCAGAAGACGCCAAAGAAATTACCTTTCCACAAACTTGTCCAGTATGTGACAGCGCGATCGAGCGAATCGAAGGCGAAGCGGTAGCGCGCTGTGTGGCTGGCCTGCGCTGTGGCGCCCAACGCAAAGAAGCACTAAAGCATTTTGTGGCGCGTAAAGCCTTAGATATCGACGGTATTGGCGATAAGCTGGTGGAGCAACTGGTAGACGAAAACCTATTAGAAACGCCACTCGACTTGTTCCATTTGCAGCAAAAGCGTGATGTATTAATGCAACTAGAGCGCATGGGCGAGAAATCGGTAGATAAGCTATTAGCAGGCATTGAAGCCGCCAAGCAAACCAGTTTAGCGCGCTTTATTTACTCGCTGGGGATTCGCGAAGTGGGTGAGGCCACGGCCGCGAATCTAGCCCAACACTTTAAAACGCTAGAAGCGATTGAGGCGGCAAGTGTAGAGCAACTACAAGATGTGCCAGATGTTGGTGAAATAGTGGCTAAGCATTTGCGTTTCTTTTTCACGCAAGAGCAAAATGCACTGTTAGTGAATGACTTAGCCAAACAACTTAGCTGGCCGGCGATTGAAGAAGTGGCAAGCGAAGACTTAGCGATGAACGGCAAAGTAATTGTGTTAACCGGTACGCTTAGCCAACTAGGGCGCAGTGAAGCCAAACAAGCGCTGCAAGCTTTAGGCGCTAAAGTTACTGGCAGTGTATCCAAGAAAACAGACATTGTGATCGCCGGAGAAGCGGCGGGTTCAAAGCTGGCTAAAGCACAAGACTTAGGCATTGAGGTGTGGGATGAACAACAGCTAGTAGACTTACTGGCTAAGTAACAAAGCTCCTTTAAAGAGACTAGCATTTGTAAGCTGTAGTTTAAGATTGATGATGTAAGGCCTTATTATTGTTAATAAGGCCTTTTTTAATGGTTATTGCTGCTCATGCAAGGTTCAGCCTAGTCAAACTATTCAACTACGCTTAGTTATCCCTCCTTTAAACAAAGCCATTCACATGAGCCAATTTGATTCCTTATTACCACCACAAATGGCAGAAAAAGCTGCTGATGTTGGGGTGAGCAAAGCCACTAAAGATCCACTCAAAGCGTTTATGCTGGCATTAACTGCAGGGGCGCATATTGGTATCGCCTTTGTGTTTTACACTACTGTTACCACTGGCGCGGGAGAGTTCCCCTGGGGTTTTACTCGATTGGTCGGTGGCTTGGCGTTTAGCTTGGGCTTAATTTTTGTGATTATCACCGGAGGTGAGTTGTTTACGAGCTCGGTGCTTACCTTAGTGGCGAGAGCCAGTGGCAAAATCTCCTGGAAAAGCTTGTGTGTGAACTGGTCTTTGGTTTATTTGGGCAACTTGGCCGGCGCATTCATCTTGGTGGTATTGATGTTACTTACCAAGCAATACACCTTTGCCGATGGTGAAGTGGGGATAAATACCATGCGGATTGCTCAACACAAATTACATCATGATTTTTCACAGGCCGTAGCCTTGGGGATTATGTGCAATGTATTGGTGTGTATTGCGGTATGGATGACCTTTAGTGCACGCAGTTTAACCGATAAAGTCATGGTGATGATTCTGCCAGTGGCGATGTTTGTTTCCGCCGGCTTTGAACATTGTATTGCCAACATGTTTCAGGTGCCCATGGCGATAGGGATTAAAACCTTAGCTGGGCCGGAATTTTGGCAAGCTACGGGTTTAAGTGCCGCCGATTTTGCTGATCTCACGTTTAGTAACTTCATCGTAAATAACCTTATTCCTGTGACTCTTGGCAATATCATTGGTGGCGGAGTATTTGTTGGTTTAGGTTACTGGCTCATTTATTTGCGTAGGCCTTAAGATGGTTCGCCCTGTAATGCCAAATGTCGGTGCTGATGTGCATCATTAGTAAGCAAATTTGCTGGGCAACTGTTCAAGGGGGCTTTTAATGTAGAGGTAAAACATCAGTTAATTGGCCGTTTGGTCAAATAAACGCTAATTAAACCAGCAGATAGCGCTAGTAGCCTGAATGTTAAGGTGGTTTGGTGTATATTTTGCTTCGGTTATTCATTGCTAGATATTACTGTTGTTAGCGTTTTAGGTTGCTTATGTCTGTACTTTCCCCAAATAGTGTTTTTACTTCATTACAACAAGACGGCCCATTTGCGGTGAGTCGCGATGCTGTCACGGTGCATCCGTTTTCAGGGCAGGTGCGTACTTGGGTAAAACGCTTGCAGCAAGACAGCAATAACGTTTCTAAGTATCGAGCGTTACGCAGCCAAATTTTTGAGTTTTTGGGTATTGATAGTTTTCAACAAATTCAAACCTTAATCACCGATACAGAACAGCGTAAACAACGCAGTGAGCGCGCCCTGTTTTTGTTAGGCAATATGTTTGGCATTAATGGCAACTTAAACGAAATTGAAAACCGTATTGACGAATACGCGCGTACAGCTGATGCAGTTATTCATTCGATTAAAGGCAAAATTCTCTCGCCTTATGCGTCACACATCGAAAATACCAACGAAATTGAAGTTACCAATAATCCAGTAGAGTTGTTGTTGATTATGTTCAACGACGAGTACCATAAAAAAGCCCGCTTTGAAGCGCGCCGAAAACTCATATTAATGACCCTTGCAGGCAGTATTGAGCAACGTGAAAGAGAAACTGAGATTGAAGAAAAATTTTCAGCATTCTTGGCGTTTTTAAATGGTTACGTGTGGAGTAGCGAGCTGAAAATAGGCGAGTTGGATCCGGTTTATTTACATTCAAAACATCGGGCCGAAGATTACGCCTGCTCAGAGGTTAGCGTACTTAACCCGCAGCAAGCTAAGTTGGTACAAGGCAACCGATTCGAAAAGCTCACTTTGCTTAAACGACGCAGTATTACCGTGGGTGAGCGTAAAACGCCGGTTTATGTCTCTATCCGTAAAAAACCGCCGGAAGCCAAAGTGCTTAAGTTATTGCGTAAGAATCAAAAGAACCCGGCTGTTGCGGTAGATGATGAGCTCGGTTTAATGGCGGTGCTTGATTCAGTTAGCGATATTAAAACCTTTCAAAAGCACCTTACCCGTAGCGCTTCTCAAGCTAATTCGCTGATGGTGCTAGAAGATATCTCCGATACCCTCACTGACAGAACCGAGTATCGGGGTTCGGCGGTGGGGTCTAGCAATAAAACGCCAATGATGAAGTTTTTTGCGCGTTTAGGCGGTATGCGAGTCGAGTTTATTATTCATACAAACCGTACTTGGCTTAACTACATGTACCAGCAAGACGTGGCACATAACGAGTATGAAGTGAAGCGTATGTTTGATACAGGGGTGATTGAATTGCTGTTTCCTATGGATATATTCCATTTAAATCATCGTAAAACCCGCGACGAGATGATTCAGTTTTTTAGAAAACAAATCGAAGCATAAATTATTTTTTTCTCTATAGGTCTAGCAAGTTGCTAGGCCTTTTTTATTGGTGCTGATTTTTGGCTAAAACTGTCGCTTTTGTTCAATCCTCTCAAGGAAAACTCAAATATTATTGGCGGGTAATCACAGACGAGTTAGAGCATAAACGCCATGTTAGAAATAAAAAAAATCGATGAACTAAATACTTTGTCAGCGCTAAAAGAACAATATTTCGCGAGCGCCAATAGCGCGTTAGATGGTATGTGGCACGTTGGTTTTGTTGGCATGTCGCAACACTTTGGCTTTTATGAAAACCAGCAACTGGTGGGGTATTGCTGCATTAATGATGACGCTTATGTGCTGCAGTTTTACATGCTAAAAGGTTATGAAGCGAAAGCTCGAGAGTTGTTTACACTTATTGCACAAGGCAATAGTGCGATAATCGGCGAGCTTAAAGGAGCGTTTGTTAGTACTGCAGAAACGGCTTATTTAAGTTTGTGTTTAGACAGTTCCTCGAATTTTTCGGTCAATGCCTTTATGTACCAGTATGCTGCTAATCAATCGGTATCTCACCCTAAGCTTTTAAGTTTAACCAAGGCGGGTGATGATCATTTAGCCTCACTTGTGGCATTCGCGGCCGAAAATATTGGTGCGCCAGAACAATGGCTACAGAGTTACTATAGCAATTTGATTCAGCGACAAGAGCTGTGGGGCTATTGGCGTGATGGGCAGTTGTTGGCTAGCGGAGAGTGTCGCTTGTTCGACCAATGGCAAACTGAGTTCGCCGACTTAGGCATGATTGTAGCGAAAAATGAGCGAGGGCAGGGCTTAGCGGCAAGGATGCTAACTACCTTAGCACGAAGTGCTATCGAGCGTGGTTTATTGCCTATCTGCTCGACAGAGGCGAGCAATATCGCTGCACAAAAAGCCATTGAGCGAGCAGGTTTAAGTTCGTCTCAGCGTATAATTCAGTTTGAGTTTGGCTAGTCGAGACACGACCATAAGCCCTAAACAGCTATCGTGTTAATGAGCGAGTAGAGCAAAGCGGTAAAACAAGCGGCTGGTGTAGTCTAAAGTGAATAAGCAATAAACTATAAACGAACGAGACTTGGCATGATTCAATGGCTAAAACAGGCTGAAAATCCAACTATTGCTCGCTTTATCGAGTGTTATTGGTTTATAGAAAAAGACCAAGCCGCCGGCAGCGAGCCATTCCCACAGCTAAACCCAGATCCCAGCGCGCATTTAATGTTGTCTCCTTCTAAGCAGTTCTATGGTTACCAATCTAAAGATGTGGTCTATGAAGGGCGGGGCAGCCATTGGATTTTCCCTCATAGCGAAACATTTATCTTAGATCATTCCAAACCGTTCCAGCATTTAGGTATTAAATTTCATGCTGGCGCACTGTACAGCTTGGTTATACCTGAATACAGCCACCCGAGTCTGAACTCCGTGAGCTCTTTAGGTCTCTCTCACTTACAGGCTAGCCTGAAAATGGATGAAACTATGTTGCTAAAGTTAGCTCAAACAGATAGCCAAGGCTGCGTGGAGCAACTGGATAGCTTGCTGATGCCATGGCTAGTAGGCATTGAACAGGATAAACACAGTGAGTTAAGCCAAAAAGCCTTGCTGTTATTAGACTCGTCCAATATCGCTGATTTAGGAGAGCGCTTATTCTGTTCGCAAAGAACCTTAGAGCGCAGCTTTGCAAGAGTGACGGGATTGAGCTTGAAGCAAGTTCAGAGTATGAACAAACTTGAAGCTTTGCTGGAGTATTTGTATCAGCGCGGTGTCGCTGAGTTAGATTGGGTAGACATTGCCTATCGTTTTGGCTTTAGCGACCAGCCTCATTTAATTCGTCACCTTAAAAAGCAAATTGGTTTAACGCCGAAACGTTATGCAGAGCAACGGGGCCTAACCATTGATGTCTACGGAGGAGTAGCGGCGAATAAGCGCTAAGCAAGCTAAGCTGTAGTGCAATCAATTCATTGTTGGCCATGGTCGAATTTTCTTAGGCCATTAATAGGAACAGCTTATGGCGGCTGCCCGAACACTACCGCAACTGGGTAAGAAAATTTTTGCCTGTTATACCGGAATGGAAACCGATTTAGTCTACAAGCACGGGTTTGATTTACCTGGTTTTGCGGCTTACCCCTTGCTTAGTCAACCTGATTCGAAAAACCTTTTGCGACAATACTATTATCAGCTTGTTGAGCTTGCTCGGGAGCAAAATGTTGGACTCATTTTGGATTCGGTTACCTGGGCGGCTAATCGAGATCGCGGTCAAGCACTTGGCTTTAACCAGCAACAATTGCAGGCTTTTAACCTAGAAGCCGTTGCGCTGATGGCCGAGGTACGGGCTGCAAATGCTGATCTCGACATTGTACTCGCGGGGCAAATTGGCCCGCAGGATGACGGTTATTCACCAACGCATTTGATGGCAACAGTAGAGGCTAGAGAGTACCACCGAGAACAAATTGAAACTTACGCAGCCACCGACGTGGACTTTATCAGCGCCTTTACTATTTGCTATGCCGAAGAAGCGGCCGGCATTGTTAAGGCGGCTCAGCAATTTTCTCTGCCCGTTGCAATTGCCTTTACTCTGGAAAATGACGGCTGTTTACCTACTGGTATGCCCTTGTCTGAAGCCATTGCGCTAGTAGATGCAGAAACTAACAATGGCCCGGCTTACTACTTAATTAACTGCGCTCATCCTGAACACTTCTCACATATTTTCGATGGTAAATCATGGGTGAAGCGGATACGTGGAGTTGTTGCTAATAGCTCTCGGTGCAGCCATGAGGAGTTAGAACAGGCTTGTGCGTTAGATGAAGGCAACCCAGAAGAACTTGCATCTCAGTTGGCTACATTGCGAGCTAAGTACAAGCACTTTAATGTATTGGGGTCTTGTTGTGGTTCAGATATGCGACACATGAAAAGTATATTGGCTAAAGCCAAGCTGATTTTATAGCGTTGGTTGTAGCTATACGTTAACTAAACTCTCGCCTAGCAAAGAGGAAGGCGGTGCTCTCCCGCTCTTTATGGCTAAGCCAGTCTGAGTTTACTGTTTGGTAGAAAGCAAAAAGGCCTGCAAATAATGCAGGCCTTTTAATGTGGTGGTCGCTACTGGGCTTGAACCAGTGACCCTCGCCTTGCAAAGAGGAGGGCGGTGCTCTCCCGCTCTCTATGGCTAAGCGATAGACTTGAAGTTTCCGTTTTATAGAAAGCAAAAAGGCCTGCAAATAATGCAGGCCTTTCTAATATGGTGGTCGCTACTGGGCTTGAACCAGTGACCCTCGCCTTGTAAGGGCGATGCTCTCCCAACTGAGCTAAGCGACCAACGGGCTTTGTTGCTGTGCAACAGGAGGTTAATTTACATTAACACCCAAAATATGGTGGTCGCTACTGGGCTTGAACCAGTGACCCTCGCCTTGTAAGGGCGATGCTCTCCCAACTGAGCTAAGC